>NZ_JBIQLE010000006.1:0-139759 GCF_044464525.1 Pusillimonas sp. | reverse complement strand
GTTTGCGGCAGCGCCCTCCAACGCCCGGGGCCCAGGCTCCACGACCAGAAGGCTTAGGGTTGGGTGGGCTGTAGAGCAACGCTTCGCTGACGCTCGCCTTGAGATCTACCGCCTTGCGATATCCTAAGCTGTTGTGGCCGAGGCATATTTAGCCGGGCGTTGGAGGGCGCTGCCGCAAACCGCCCGACCGCCCGGCTAAATATGCCTCGGCCACAGCGGCGCTCAAGAACTCAAACTAAATTGCCTCACCCCACAGCGCGCTGAAGGACTCAAACGGAGGCTGCATCTACCTGTGCAGACGCCTCAATTGCAAGAAATAACTAATCGCTCGAAGTACTATGCGTCCAGCGCTGATAAAGCTTCTGTGCCAGGATATCAAGCATGAAGCCCAACGCACCGATCAGCACAATCACAGCCATCAGCTCTGAATAAGCCAGGCGATCACGCGTATCGAGAATAAAATAGCCCAGGCCCGAACTGACACCCAGCATCTCGCAAGGTACGAGGATGATCCAGATGATCCCGATCGCCAGTCGCACACCGGTAAGGATATGACCCAGAATGCCCGGGATGACGATGCGGAACAGCACTTCTGCGCGCGTCGCACTAAGGCTCTTCGCAAGTAGCAGCCACTTCGGATTCAACTGCTTCACCCCCGCTGCCGTATTAAGAATAATCGGCCATACCGCGGCGAAGGTCAGCAGGAAGTAGATGGGCGCATCGCCGATACCGAACACCATCACCGCGATGGGCATCCATGACAGCGGCGAAATCATGCGCAAGAACTGGAACGCGCTGCTGGTGCTTTTTTCGAGCAGTCGAGACGAGCCGATGGCGAGCCCGATGGGTATGCCCAGCAACAGGGCAAGACTCAGCCCGACAGCTACTCGCTTAAGGCTTACCAGCGTATGGGATGTCAGCTGGTTCTGGCTGATCAGCTCGAACAAGCTGACAAAGGCCGGACCCGGACGCAGCGAAGACGCAAGGGGTATGCCCCCTTGCAGCAGATAGACGCCCAGCCACCACAAGGCAACCAGGGCCGCCAGGCCTGCGATGCCATAGGTCCACGTTGAGGCGTTGCGGGTTTTCAGACTTTGAATCATATAGGTGTGGGAACGACAGAACGGCGCGAACGCGTCGCGCCGCCGGGCTTATGTGGTGATGATCTCTTCACGATCGAATGACTCGAGGCCGAACGTGGCAGGGCCCCCGATTTGCTCGATGGCTTTGCGCACGAAACTGTCGTCGACCAGGTCTTTGGACACGAAAGAGGGGTCGAGCTCGGCCAGGAATTCGTTGCGGCCCAGTACCAGCGTTTCCTTCAGCTTCACGATCAGTTCCTCGGTGTAGCTGGGGAAAGGATAGGGCTGGAAATCGATGCGCTTTTCGTTCCAGTCGGTATTGACGATGGCGCCATTGGATTCATACAGCTGAGTGTTGAGCAACTCGGGTTGCAGCACCTGGGCCAGCGCCTCGTAAGAGTGCGGCGTGTAGCGCTGCGGGTTTTCCTTGGACAGGATGCGAGCGGTTTCTTCACGGTTGTCCTGAATCCAGGCCTGGGCCTGAACGATGCCGTTGACGACCTTCTGGGTCCACTCGGGGCGCTGTTGAAGGTCTTGCTCGTGCATCAGCACCACACAGCAGGCGTGGTCCTTCCAGACGTCGCCGGTGAAGCGCAAGATCTTGCCGATCTTGAGCACCTCGGCGGATGCGTTGAAGGGCTCGGCCACGATATAGCCGGAGATCTGCTTGTTGGCCAGGGCGGGCACCATGTCGGAGGGCGCCATCACCACTAGCTTCACCTGCTGTTTGGTGGGCTCGCCGTCGCTGATGGACTCGAGCCCCTTGCTGCGCAGCAGGTGTTGCAGCACTACGTTGTGCAGCGAATACCAGAAGGGAATGGCCACTGTCGTGCCGCCCAGGTCTTCCAGGCTGTCGACGTCGTTTTGTACCGTCAAACCCGAGCCGGACATATGGTTCCATGCCACGACCTTGGCCTTCGACTGACTGCCATAGCGCGCCCAGACGGTCATTGGCGAAAGCAAGTGGACCGCGTTGACTTGTCCGGCCAGGAACGCTTCGACGATCTGCGCCCAGCTGCGGAACATGCGTGGCTTTTCAACCTGCAGGCCCTGATCCTGGAAAAGATTGTTGTGGTGGGCGACCAGCAGGGGCGTGGAGTCGGTGATGGGCAGATAGCCGATACGCAGGGGCGCATCAGGCTCCGCCGCGCGCGCCACGTTCTGCATTTGCAGCAGGGGCAGGGCGCCGGCTGCGGTAAACATAGAGGACAGCTTGAGAAACTGGCGGCGGCGAGCAAGAGTGGTGTCAGCGGATTGAGTCACGGAATGTTCCTGGAATATGTTTTCTTGGGTGTTTGCGGCCGGATGTATCAGGCGGCGAGTTTTTGCGGTTCGGAGATTCCGCGCGAATCGCGCAGCAATTGCATGATCTGAAGCCGGATGGAGGTGATTTCGGCGCCGACGGTGTCGCGCGGATGGTTGCCCGGAATCTGCCATTGCCCGATCAACTCGCCCGGCTTGCCGCCGATGAGCACGATACGGTCGGCGACTGTCAGGGCCTCGTCGATGTCGTGGGTCACCAGCACGGCGGCGGTCTGGTATTTTTTGGTGATGCGCAGCAGCAGGGTTTGCATATCGCCCCGCGTGATCTCGTCCAAGGCGCTGAATGGCTCATCCAGCAGCAGGATTTCGGGCTGGCGCGCCAAACTGCGAGCCAATGCCGTGCGTTGGGCCATGCCGCCGGAAAGCTCGGCTGGATAGCGTTCTATTGCATCGTTCAGGTCGACATCGGCTATGGCTGCGGCGACACGGGATTTTTTCTCGGCCTTGCTGATCTGCGGCTGATGCTTGAAATCAAGGCCGAAGCCTACGTTTTCGGCCAGATTGAGCCACGGAAGCAGGCTGGCATCCTGAAACACAAAGCTGAGACGCGGATGAGCTCCGCGCAAGCGCTCGCCGTGCACGTGGACTGTGCCTTGCTGGGCTTGCTGCAGGCCCGCCAGGACGCGCAGCAAAGACGATTTTCCGACTCCGCTGGGCCCAAGTACGGCGACGATTTCGCCTTGTGCGACCTTCAGTGAGAAATTGCGCAACACAGTGTTGGGCTGGTTGTTGGCGCGCTTGTAGCTTAGCTCGATGGATTGCGCCTCGAGCACGGTGGGCGCTTGCTTGAACGAAATAGCCATGATTGCGTATGCCTCGAATTGTGTTCGGCGCTAAGCGGCTGCCGTGTCCACGGAAGATGTGGATTCGGCATGAGCTGTATGGGCCGCTTTCTCGAGCGCGTAAATTTCCTTGCGCAGATGCTTAAGTGCCGGGGTGACAATGGCCACGAAGACGGCTTCCCGCAAACGGCGTTGGGCGGGATGGATCATCAGATAACCTTTGGCGCCTGCATGAAGAACTGCCGAGTTGGCGGCTTTGAGGGTCAGTTCGCTGATGGCGGCGCGCGCCTTCAAGATCGGCAGCATGTCGGTCGTACCGGCTTGAGCGATGAGCGCCAGTTTGGCGACTTGCGTTTCCAAGGCGGCAAGTTGGGCGGTCAGGTCTGCTTCCTGGTCGTCCAGAAATACGTTCACATGGCCGACGCTGGCATTGCTGTCGCGTGCAATGGCGGCGCAAGCCCGCACGATGCCCATGCCCATGCCGATTTGTCCCAATACGAAACCCGGCTTGATACGACTGATGTATTGCTTGAACTGGCCGGGGTGGGCCAGTACGTCGTCGGACGGAATTGTCACGTTCTGGAAGCGCAGATTGAGCGTCTGGGTACCTTCCAGGCCCGAGAACTCCAGGCAGGGGCGCGATTGGAAGCCGGCCGCGCTGCTGGGAACGGCAAACATGATGTAGCCTTCGTCCTCGACAGCGGCCGCGACGATGGCCAAGTGGCCTTTGCCGACGTTTGACACCCAGGGCAGCGAGCCGTTGACGACGTAGCTGTCACCTTCTCGGCGGGCGCGCAGATGGATTTTTTCAATGCCGGCCAAGTGCTTGACGGCATTGGACATTCCCGTGCCCGCCAGCAAGCGGCCTTGAGCCACGTCGTCCAGATAGCGCTCGCGCACCGCAGAGTTGTCGGAGTTATGCAAATACCAGGCGCAACTGGATTGGCACCAGACCAGAAACGCTGTGGAGCCGCAGTGTTCGGCCACCCGGGCTGTAACCTCGATTTGAGCCGCCAGCCCTTGTCCGTTGCCGCTGCCTTGGGCCGGCAGGGCTGCCGCAAAGCCGCCTAAAGCGCCCAGCTTATGCATGAACTGCGCAGGGTACAGGCCCTCGCGGTCGATGGCCTGTACCTGCGGAGCGAGCTCGGTTTCTATCAGTTGGGCGATGGGCGCCAGGAAGGCGGCTTGAGTCTGGGACACTGCTGTTCCTCGTTCTGGATCTCAGGCGAAAGGCTGTAGTTCAGGATTGATCGGTGTCTGGGCCAGGTTGTTGGCGTAGTTGCACAAGGTGGCCAGACTGACGCCCAGCACGACTTCGAGCGCGGCTTGCTGGTTGTAGCCGGCGGCGAAGAAGGCCTTGAGGTCGTCGTCGCCGACCTGCCCGCGGCTCTCCATGACGGCCAGGGTGAACACGGCCAAGGCATTGAGCTTGGGGTCGCCAAGAGCTTTTGTCTCGCGCAGGCCTTCGATGATGTCTTCGGGCATGGCCAGTTTCTTGCGGGCCAGGGCGGTGTGGCCTGCTACGCAAAAACCGCATTCATTGCGCCGGGCGGCGGTAATCTGCACGACTTCGCGCTCTTCGCCGCTGAGCGAGGTGCGAGCGTTGATGGCGCCCACGGTTTGATAGGTTTCCAGCGCGGTGGGCGCGTTTGCCAGTACACCCAGAAGGTTCGGAAGGAAGCCGTTGGCCTTCTTGGCGTTGCTTAGGCGCTCTTTGGCTTCGTCGGCGGCGGTTTCTATGGTTTGTATAGTGAGTCGGCTCATTAGTCTTCAACAAAAAAGAATTGGAAGGGCCGCAGCAGGAAATTTCGGGCGGCTCCTTATTTCAATTTATTCTATAGAGGCGTCCATAGATACCAAACGAATATAAGGAAATTTGGTTATTCCATTTGGGTATATGGCGCTGCAACAAAAAAGGCCTCTTCCGAAGAAGAGGCCTTTTTTGTTGCGGTGATGTCGTCCGCTACCTGCGGTACGCGCCGGCTACATGATCTCGGCGGCCGGGTCGTCTTTTTTGACTGGCTTGACCATGTCTTCGCGTTTGACACCCAGCCACATGGCAATGGCTGCCGCCACAAAAACCGATGAGTAGATGCCGAACCAGATGCCGATGGTCAGCGCCAGCGAGAAGTTGTGCAGAGTGGGGCCGCCAAAGAAAAACATGGAAAGCACCATCATTTGGGTAGAACCGTGAGTGATGATGGTGCGAGAGATTGTTTGAGTGATGGCGCTGTTGATGACTTCCTTTACCGAGGAGGTGCGCTGCTTACGGAAATTTTCTCGGATGCGGTCCATGATGACCACGGATTCGTTGACCGAGTAGCCCAGCACGGCCAGCACCCCCGCCAGCACGGCCAGTGAGAACTCCCATTGGAAGAAAGCGAAGAAGCCCAGGATGATGACGACGTCGTGCAGGTTGGCAATCACGCCCGCCACTGCGAATTTCCATTCGAAGCGGACGCCCAGGTAGATCATGATGCCGACGACCACAAACAGCAATGCCAGCAGGCCGTTGGTGACAAGCTCTTGCCCCACCTGCGGGCCAACAAATTCGACGCGGCGAAGTTCGACATCGGACGCCTGAGCTCTAAGGGCTTCCAGTACCGTTTCGCTTTGGGCGGCAGACCCCACGTCTTGACGCACGGGCAGGCGGATCATGACGTCTTGCGACGTGCCGAAGTTCTGTACCTGGAAGTCGCTGTAGCCCAGCGACGAGACTGCATCGCGCACTTTCTCGATTTGGGCTCCCTGGGAATAATGCACCTCCATCACGGTGCCCCCGGTGAACTCGATGGACAGATGAAAGCCGCGAGAGGCGATGAAGAAGACCGCCAGCGCAAATGTAATCAGGCTGATCAGGTTCAGCACCAGCGCGTGGCGCATGAACGGGATGGTGCGGCGGATGCGGAAAAATTCCATGGTGGTTTCGTACCTGTGTTAAACGCATGCCGGAACGCGGGGCGTTCCGGCATGAAGCATCAGTCTTTGGGTTTCCAGATCTGGCCGATTGAAATGCTTTGCAGCTTGCGGCGGCGGCCGTACCAAAGGTTGGCCAGGGCTCGGACCCCGACCACCGATGAGAACATCGAGGTGAGAATGCCGATGCAATGGACGACCGCAAAGCCCCGTATGGGCCCCGTTCCGAACGCCAGAAGCGCAATGCCCACAATGAGCGTGGTGAGGTTGGAGTCGACGATGGTGCCCCAGGCCCGTTCGAAGCCTTGGTAGATGGCTTGCTGGGGCGGCAGCCCTGCGCGAAGTTCTTCGCGTATTCGTTCATTGATGAGCACGTTGGCGTCGATGGCCATGCCCAGGGTCAGGGCGATGGCCGCGATGCCGGGCAGCGTCAATGTGGCTTGCAGCATGGACAGCACGGCCAGCAGCAAGAGCACGTTGAAGGCCAGGCCCAGGGTGGAGAACATGCCGAACAAGCGGTAGTAGGCGATGATGAACACTGCAATGGCCAAGAACCCGTACAGCGTGGAGTTGAAGCCCATCTTGATGTTGTCGGCGCCCAAGCTGGGGCCGATGGTGCGCTCTTCGATGATGCTCATGGGGGCGGCAAGCGAGCCGGCACGCAGCAACAGCGCGATATCGGCGGCCTCTTGGGCGTTCATGCTGCCGCTGATCTGTACTTGGCCGCCGGGAATTTCGCTGCGGATGACCGGCGCGGTAACGACCTGCCCCTTGTTGTTCTCGAACAGCAAAATGGCCATGCGCTTGCCGATGTTGTCGCGCGTGACATCCCGGAAAATGCGCGCTCCCTTGGCGTCAAGCGTAAGGTTGACGGACGGTTGTTGCGTTTGCTGGTCGCGGCCCGGTTGTGCGTCCTGCAGGTTTTCGCCCGTTAGCACGACCTGCCGGCGCAGCAGCAGCGGCCGCCCATCGGCGTCGGTATAGCGCTCGAGCCCGAACGGAACACTGCCGCCGGACAAGGCCGCCTGTGCCGAGGGAGAGTCGTCAACCATGCGGATTTCAAGCGTGGCCGTGCGACCGAGAATTTCCTTGGCCTTGGCTACGTCTTGTACGCCCGGCAACTGGACGATGATGCGATCGCCGCCCTGTTGCTGGATGACGGGCTCGGCCACGCCCAGTTCGTTGATGCGGTTGTGCAACGTGACGATGTTCTGGCGCAGCGCGTGGTTTTGTACTTGAGAGATGGCCGAATCTGTAAGCGTGCCGCTCAGAAGAAAGCTGTCGCCGGAGGCGCCGGTGGAGAACACCATGTCAGGCATGGTGCGACGCAGCTCGGAGACTGCGTTGTCGCGGCTTTGAGCATCGCCGAAGCGCGCCACGACGGTATGATCGCTACGCTCGACGCCCGATACCGCGATGCGCGCATCTCGCAATGTGCTGCGCACGTCGTTGGCGATGGAATCGTAACGGCCCGTGAGGGCGCCTTGCATGTCGACCTCGAGCAGGAAATGAACCCCGCCGCGAAGGTCGAGCCCCAGGTACATGGGGCGGGCTCCGATTGCTGTGAGCCAGTTGGGCGAGGCCGACAACAGGTTCAGGGCGATGGTGTAATCGGGGTCCTCCGGGTTGGGGTTGAACGCTTTTTCGAGTGCGTCTTTTGCCTGGAGTTGAATGTCGGGCGTGGCAAAACGTATGCGCACCGCACCTACCGGACCGGTTTGCTCGTAGTAGGCGCCGGTCGATTCTATGCCGCGCTCGGCCAGTACTTGCTGAGCCCTTGCCAGTACGGTGTTGTCGATCTTGACCGCAGCCTTGGCCCCCGCGATTTGCACCGCCGGCGATTCGCCGAAAAAATTAGGAAGCGTATAGAGCAGCCCGATGATCAGGGCCACCAGTACGGTGAGGTATTTCCAAAGGGGATAACGGTTCATCGTCGGTCAATATGAAAAACGGGAGGGGGCCCCCGGACGGCGGGCCCCGGTGGAACCATCCTCCGGGCTTCAGGGCGCTAGGCCCGGCGCGATGGGACTACAGCGCCTTGATGGTGCCCTTGGGCAGTACGTTTGACACCGAAGTGCGCTGCAGGACGACCTCGACCGGTTTGTCGGCCAGCTCGGCCACTTCGACCGTGATATAGCTGTCTCCCACCTTGGTGACCTTGCCCAGCATGCCGCCCGAAGTGATGACTTCATCGCCCTTGGCCAATGCGGCCACCAGGTTGCGATGTTCTTTCTGGCGTTTCATTTGGGGACGGATCATCAAGAAATACAGGATGACGAACATCAGGATGATAGGCAGCATGCCCATCAGCCCGCTCGTGGCGTCGCCCGCCGCTTGTGCGGTTATGAGATTGAGTAGATCGACTGCCTGCATGTATGGCTCCTGGTCGTGACTGTGAAAGTATTTGTAAGGAAGGTTCAAAAAAACCGAATCTTCTATTGTAGCGATATCTAGGGCTATTCGATGCCGCGAGCCCGGTTTTCGGCAAATTGATTTCGCCAGATTTCGAATTTGCCTTCCGCAATGGCCTGGCGCATCTCGTCCATGATGGTCAGGTAGAAGTGCAGATTGTGCAGCGTATTCAGACGTGCGCCGGTGATTTCATTGGACCGGTGCAAGTGATGCAGATAGGCGCGAGAAAAACGCGAGCAAGTATGACACGTGCACGAGGGGTCCAGCGCACGGGTGTCGTCCCGGTAACGCGCATTGCGTATCTTGATGTCGCCATACCGCGTAAACAGCCAGCCATTGCGTGCATTGCGCGTGGGCATGACGCAATCGAACATGTCCACGCCGCGGCTGACGCCCTCGACCAGGTCTTCGGGCGTTCCCACACCCATCAGGTAGCGGGGGGCGTGGGCGGGCATGCGCGGCGTGATGTGGGCCAGCACCCTTTGCATGTCCTCTTTGGGCTCGCCCACCGACAGGCCGCCGATGGCATAGCCATGGAAGCCGATGTCGACCAGGCCGGCCAGCGATTCGTCGCGCAGGGCCTCGTACATGCCGCCCTGGACGATGCCGAACAAGGCATTCGGGTTTTGCAATGTGTCGAAGGCATCGCGCGAGCGCTTGGCCCAGCGCAGCGACATGCGCATCGAGCGAGCCGCTTCTTCGGCCGTGGCCGGACGGCCGTCGATGGTGTAAGGGGTGCATTCGTCGAACACCATGACGATGTCCGAGTTGAGCGAGCGCTGAATGCGCATCGATTCCTCGGGTGTGAGGAACAGCCTGGAGCCGTCGATGGGCGACGCGAATTTCACGCCTTCTTCCGTGATCTTGCGCAGTACGTCCAGGCTGAAGACCTGGAAGCCGCCCGAGTCGGTAAGAATGGGTTTTTGCCATTGCATGAAGCCGTGCAAGCCGCCGTGCTTGTCCAGCACCTCGGTGCCGGGCCGCAGCCATAGGTGGAAGGTATTGCCCAGCACGATCTGGGCGCCGATTTCTTCCAGTTCGTGCGGCAGCATCGCCTTGACGCTGCCATAGGTGCCTACAGGCATGAAGATAGGCGTCTGCACCACACCGTGATTCAGGGTGAGGCGACCGCGCCGTGCGGCGCCGTCGGTGGCCAGAAGCTCGAATTGCAAGCCGGTCATGATAGTGGGGTTTCGATGAACATGGCGTCGCCATAGCTAAAAAAACGATAGCGGCACTGTACCGCATGAGCGTATGCCCGCTGTATTGGCTCCATGCCGGCCAAGGCGGATACCAGCATCAAGAGCGTTGATTTGGGCAAATGGAAGTTGGTTATCAGCGCATCGACGTATCGAAAGCGGTAGCCCGGCGTGATGAACAGGCGGGTGTCGCCTTCGAAGGGGTCCGGGCCGCAGTCTGCATGTGCTGCGGCGGACTCCAGGGCGCGCACGCTGGTGGTGCCCACGGCAATGATCCGGCCTCCGTTGCGGCGGGCGGCTTCAATTTGTCGAATGACGTCTTGCGAAACCACGTAGCGTTCAGCGTGCATCTGATGCTGGGAAAGGTCTTCTACCCGCACGGGCTGAAAGGTGCCCGCGCCCACGTGCAGCGTCACGAAACAATGCTCGACGCCCTGCGCGGCCAGCGCATCAAGCATGGGCTGGTCAAAATGCAAGCCTGCGGTGGGTGCGGCCACGGCGCCGGGAGACTGAGCGTATACCGTCTGGTACCGCTCTTCGTCCTGGGCCTGCGCTTCGTGCGTAATGTACGGCGGCAGCGGCGTTGCGCCGTGTCTTTCCAGCAGTTCAAGCACACGCCCAGGGAACTCCAGTTCGAACAGCTCATCCTGGCGGCCGGTGACACTGGCTGTAAAGGCGCCGTCTGACAAGTGCAGTGCGGCGCCAGGCTTGGGCGACTTGCTGGCCTTGATGTGGGCCAGCGCGGTGGTCGGCCCGGTGATGCGTTCGACCAATATCTCGACCTTGCCGCCACTGTCTTTTTGGCCGCGCAGTCGGGCCTTGATGACCTGGGTGTTGTTCAACACCAGCAGGTCGTGGGGGCGCAGCAACGCGGGCAGATCGGTGAAATGCCGGTCGTGGAGACGGGAAGCGGCGTCCAGATGCAGCAGCTTGCTGCCGCGCCGCGTGGCCGCGGGAGTCTGGGCGATAAGCTCGGGGGGAAGGTAATAGTCGAATTGCGACAGTTGAAGCGAGGTGTTCACGCGTTGGAGGTCTGGTGCTATGCGGTGGTCAACATGCAATTTTAGCCTTATGGCGGGCCTGGCCCCGAACCTTGCCGTAATTTCCCGCCCCGAATGCTAGCTTCCAGCCGTGCAGTTTCGGTATGCTGGTGTTTTTTCATCGGGCCATGGTGTGATGATGGTGTCCCTGTTTTTTCACAGTGTGTTGCGTTTTGCATGTCAAGCGGCGGCCGTTGCGCTGGCTTGCGGCGCAGCTTTAGCCGCGACTGCGGGCGCCCAGGCGCTGCCGCCCGAGCTTGAACAGGCGTGGCGGTCGGCCGGCGTGCAGCAGGCAGACGTTTCCCTGGTCGTGCAAGAGCTTGGCGGGCAGCGCCTGATCGAACTCAATCCGGGCGTGCCGCGCAACCCAGCCTCAGTCATGAAAATGGTTACCACCTGGGCGGCGCTGTCGGGCCTGGGCCCAGAGTATCGTTGGCGCACAGAACTGTTATCGGGGCACGGCGCTCGAATCGACGAGCAGGGCGGCTTGCGGGGGCCTTTGTACATCAAGGCGTCGGGCGACCCGTTCATGACCCAGGAAGAACTGTGGTTCTTATTGCGTGAACTTCGGCTGCGGGGCATAAAGAATCTAAGCGAGGTCGTGGTAGACCGTTCCATCTTCGGCCAGGTTGCCATTGATCCCAATGAGTTCGACGCTTCGGGCGACCGCCCCTACAACGCCAGCCCCGACGCCATGATGGTGGGCCTTGGCGCCGCGCGCCTATTGTTCGTACCCGACGCGGTGGGGAAAAAGTGGATTCCGATCGTTGACCCACCGCTGCCGGGCGTGAAAGTGGTGGGCGAAGTGGGCTACAGCGACGCGGTCTGCCCCGGCTCGCCGTCGGTTTCCGCCCGGGCGCGTCAAACGGGCGCGACGACAATCATCGAAGTTGCCGGCTCGGCGGCAGGGTCTTGCGGCGAGTTCAGCATCTACCGCTTGGTAAGAACCCAGCCCGAACACTTTGCAGGCATGTTCCGGCACTTATGGCGGGAATTGGGCGGCACGCTGGCCAAGGGCATAGGGCCTGGCAAGGTTCCCGGCAATGCCCAGCTCATCGCGTGGAGCGATTCCGAAACCCTGGCCGACACCATTCGCCAGGTCAACAAGCAAAGCAACAACGTCATGGCGCGGCTGTTGTTGCTGACACTTGCCGCCGAAAACGGAGGCCGGCCGGCCACGACGGCAAGCGGCTCCCAGGCCGCCTTGGCGTTGCTGCATGAGCAGGGCGTGGACACCCGGGGCTGGCATATCGATAACGGCTCGGGCCTGTCCAGAGCCGAACGCCTGACGGCTGACGGCCTGGCGGGCATGCTGGAGGCTGCCTGGCGCTCACCCCTTATGCCCGAGTTCGTTTCCTCTCTGGCGATCGCCGGCGTCGATGGTACGATGCGGCGGCGCCTGCGCCAGGACGAAGTCCGCGGCATGGCGCATCTCAAGACGGGCACCTTGCGCGATGCCCGTGCCCTGGCCGGATATGTCCTGGGCGCCAGCGGCAAGCGTTATATTGTGGTCAGCCTGGCCAATGGCGAGCGCGCCACAGCCATCCGCCGGTTCGACGATGCGCTCATTTCCTGGCTGGCGGCCCGTTGATGCCCATCATGCCGGCCCATACCTTCGCAGATTAATTAAAACCATGTCCATAAACGAAATTCGCCATCCGCTGATACGCCACAAGCTGGGTTTGATGCGGCGAGCCGACCTCAGCACCAAGAACTTCCGCGAGATGTCGCAAGAGATTGCTGCGCTGCTTACGTACGAAGCCACAAAAGATTTGCCGCTGGAACCCACCACGGTGCAAGGCTGGTGTGGCCAGATCGCGGTGGAAAAGCTGGCAGGAAAGAAGGTGACAGTGGTGCCCATATTGCGCGCCGGCATCGGTATGCTCGAAGGGGTTCTTACGCTGATTCCGGGCGCCAAGGTCAGTGCGGTGGGCATTGCGCGCGATGAGGAAACCTTTGAAGCCCAGCCTTACCTCGAACGCCTGGTTGGTTCCCTTGAGCAACGCCTGGCCCTTATCGTGGACCCCATGCTGGCGACGGGGGGCACCATGGTCGCCACCATCGACATGCTCAAAAAAGCCGGATGCCGCAACATCCGTGCGCTGGTGCTGGTGGCTGCGCCAGAGGGTATCAGTGCGGTCGAAGCCGTCCATCCCGACGTACAAATCTTCACGGCTTCCATTGACAGTCATCTGAATGCCAACGGCTACATTATTCCTGGCCTGGGCGACGCAGGCGACCGCATATTCGGCACCAAACAGAAAGACGATTAAAAAAAACCGCAGGCCGCAGGTGGTCGCTGTAAGATATTGATAACCTTTTTGCACCGCTCCGGCTCACATGGGCCGCGCAAAGCAGGTAGGATGTAACTGTTGCCCTTCAATCAAGGTGATGCAATGCACTTGGCGGCACGAACGGCTCTTATCCTGCCTTTTCTGATGTTCGGTTTGCACGCCGCCCCCGCGGCGGCCGGCCTATGCGACGCCCCTTTCATGCACGAACAAGGGAAACTGCGTCTCGACGGCTCGGGCGCCTTGCGTCTGGGGGCAGATCTTGCTTTTTCCGAAGTCAAGAAGGCGGCCAACGGCGATTGTCAGGCGCGTGTTAGCGGTGTTGCCACATTTGGCCTGGCCGGCCTTCCCGCGGGCAAGTCCAACCTTGACTACTGGATGACGCTGCGCGACGGAAACGCAAGCTTCGAGCGCCAGACAGAACAGGGCGGGCGTGAGCCTGTCGAAGGCAAGTTCGACCTGCGCATGCTGGGGCTGTTCTCGTACGGCGAGCCCATCACGCGTGCGGGGCAAACCTTTCCAGCTCGCAATTTTCAGATCAACGTTGATCACAAGGGCGTAGACGCCAAGCCGGTCGTGGTGCATACGGGTGCTAAAACCGTAGGCGAGAAAGCCTTGATAGATACAGCGGCGGGCCGGCAATCGTGCTGGCCGATCAATTATTCTCGGGTCATTGAATCAACTCAGGCATCGTTCAGCGGATTGGTGCTGCCCATTCCCGAGATCAACTCAACCGTTACCGACTGGTTCTGCCCTGAAATGAACATGGTCATGAGGCAAGAGAGCCGGCAGCAAGGCGTTTCTTCCACCGTTGAGGTAACTGAACTCAAATAACATGACGACTGTCAATAAATTAGTTTGCTGGTTCCGCTAATATCGAATTGACGATGGCGGTATTTTTTAACTTCCAAAAGGAGCCTAACCATGGCACGAAGCAAAGATGACCTCCAAACCAAAGAGGACCAGTTCATAGACAGCGTAAAAGAAAGCCTCGACGATGCCGAAAAGCTTTTGCGCGAGGCGGCGGACGCCACCGGCGACAAAGCCACCGAGTTGCGTGAAAAAGCCATGGAGTCGCTGCGTCGCAGCCGTGTCGCTCTGTACGATGCGCAAGACGCGGTTCTTGCCAAGGGCCGGCAGGCGGCTCGCGCCACCGATGACTATGTCCACGACAACCCGTGGCAGGCTGCCGGGCTTGCCGGGCTTGCCGGGTTACTGGTGGGTATGCTCATCAGCCGCAACTAAGCAGGCTGAAAAACTCGCCTCGGCCCGCCTTGGTAACCCGTAGGGCCGGGCCGCGGCCACAACCAAAAGGGGAGTTATGGCGCTAAGACACTCTGTCGGAGACCTCGTAACCACGGTGTTGTCGATGGCCCGCACGCGGCTCGAGCTCTTTTCCCTTGAAGCCTCGGGCGAAAAGTCGCGTCTTATCCGGGTTCTGTGCATGGCCTTGGGCGGGCTGCTGTTTGCCGGCCTGGCCTTGTTGGTGTTTTCGGTGGCGGTTGCGTTGTATTTTTGGCCGACCGAAGAACGCTACCTGGCGCTGGGCGTGCTCGCCCTCATTTACGCCATACTGGGCCTGGGCCTTTTTGCAGGAGTCTGGCATTGCCTAAGCAACGGGCCTTCGCCTTTTTCCGCAACGCTCGACGAGCTCAAGCGCGACATCGCATTGGCCGAGCGTCTGCGTGAACCTGACGAACCCGACGACAGAGGAGGCCGGCATGGCTAAAAAACCCTCGGCCGCACGGTTGCGCGAAGTAAAAATAGAACTGTTGCGGGCACGCGCCGCCATCGAGCGCCAAACGCTGGGAAACAGTTTTCGGCGCCTCGGCCAAGACCTGAAGCCGTCGGCCTTGCTGCGCGGCCTGTTGCCGGCATCGGTAAGCCGCAAGCGACCTACCGACTGGATGTTTCAGGGGTTGAATCTTGTGCGACGCTACCCCTTCATCGTGTCCACCGCATCGGCCCTGCTTTCGGGCGTGCGGAAACGACACCGGCTATTGCGTCTGGGCGCCGGCCTGCTATTAAGCTGGCAAGTCGCACGTAATATGGGCGGCGACAGCAACGACAACAGGGCAGGCAGGCGGCGCTAAGCCATACGGTATTCGCCTGCTGCTGTGTAAAGCCGCTCGCGGGGCCTAGGCAGGCCAGTCTTAAGCGCGCGCGAGCGGGCTTAAAGGCCCAAATCGCTCCACATGGCGTCGACACGCGCCTTCACGTCGTCGTCCATGCGGATAGGCCGGCCCCACTCGCGATCCGTTTCGCCCGGCCATTTATTGGTGGCGTCCATGCCCATTTTTCCGCCCAGCCCCGAGACCGGCGAGGCAAAGTCCAGGTAATCGATGGGCGTGTTCTCGACCAGCAATGTGTCGCGTGCCGGGTCCATGCGGGTGGTCATGGCCCACACCACTTCTTTCCAATCGCGTATGTTCACATCGTCGTCGACAACGATAATGAATTTCGTATACATGAACTGCCGCAATATGCTCCACAGGCCGAACATGACCCGTTTGGCATGGCCTGCGTACTGCTTGCGGATCGAAATGACGGCCAGGCGATAGCTGCACCCTTCGGGCGGCAAGTAGAAATCGACGATTTCCGGAAGCTGTCGGCGCAGCAGCGGCACGAACACCTCGTTCAGGGCCACGCCCAGTACGGCCGGCTCATCGGGGGGCTTGCCTGTATAGGTGCTGTGATAGATGGGATTGCGGCGCATCGTGACGCGCTCTACGGTAAAGACGGGGAACCAGTCTTGCTCGTTGTAGTACCCGGTGTGATCTCCGTAGGGGCCCTCAAGCGCCATTTCATAGGCTTTGTCGGCTGGCGGGCGAACGCCTTCGGGTACTTGCGGCGCAAGCGCTTGCGGGTGGCTTGAGGGCAATATATGGCCTTCCAGGACGATTTCCGCAAACGCAGGAACAGTCAGGTCGCTTCCCAGGGCCGCCGCGACTTCGGTGCGGGAGCCCCTTAGCAGGCCTGCAAACTGGTATTCGGAAAGGCTGTCGGGCACAGGGGTTACCGCGCCTAACGTGGTGGCCGGGTCGGCGCCCAAGGCGACGGCGATTGGAAACGGCGTGCCGGGGTGGGCCAGCGCATGGTCGCGAAAATCGAGCGCGCCGCCCCGATGCGACAGCCAGCGCATGATGAGTTTGTTGCGGCCGATGATCTGCTGCCGGTAGATGCCGAGGTTCTGGCGGCGGGCATTGGGTCCACGCGTGATCACAAGACCCCAGGTAAGCAGCGGGGCGATATCTTCGGGCCAACAGGTCTGCAGGGGAATATTGTTCAGATCGACGTCGTTGCCTTCCAGCACGATTTCTTGGCAGGCCGGGTTGCGGATGCGTTTGGGAGCCATGTCCCACAGGGCCGACTTCAGCATGGATACTTTGGCGAAAGCGTCTCGCAAGCCGCGAGGGGCTTCGGGCTCTCGTAACGATGCCAGCAGCTCGCCAATGTCGCGCAAGGAAGCGACGTCGTCGGCTCCCATGCCCTGCGCCACGCGTTGAGGTGTTCCGAACAGATTCGTCAATACAGGCATGGAGGCGCGCCGGCCGCCATGCATGGGGTGCTCGAACAGCAGGGCCGGCCCCTCGGCGCGCAGCACCCGGTCGCTGATCTCGGTCATTTCCAGGGCGGTTGAAACAGGGTGGGCGATGCGCTTGAGCTGGCCTGCGCCTTCTAGCTGCGCGATGAAGTCCCGCAGGTCACGGTATTTCAAGTAATTCTCGCTGAGTGGTTTTGACGGACGTCTAAGGTTAACATCGAGTTCGCTATTTTATTGCTTGAGGCCCGTTGTTTGCGTGGCCTCTAAAGGAGCAGATTCAAGCCATGACAATGTCAGGCGCTTATTCCCTGCTGGATCGTTCAGTGCGTACGCTTGGAAGGCGTGTGGGCGAAGTGACGCATGCGGCCGCCGTCTATCTGGGTATCGCGGTATTGGTGACCGTGGCCCTGAGCTTCATCGTGCCTTCGCTTCGGGATCAGTCGCAACAGATTCATGCGGCGTTGCTGGTCAGTCTCAAGCCGGGCGTGCCGGCCGCAGGCGGTTCGGGCTTTTCGCTGGCTGATCGTTTATCGGGCGGTCAAGTGCGACTGCCGTCGGATACCGAGGCCGGCGCGCTTGACGGCGCCGCAGAACCCCAGACTTTCGCCGAGGCGCTTGGCGCACTCGATTCATTTTCCATACCCGGCGTCACCAAGGTGCAAAGTCAGGCCTTGCGTAGCTATATCGCGCGAAAATACCGAATTGCCCACGACGTGGCGGGGGTGTTGACTCATACCGTTTACGCCGTCGGACGCGAAAAAGACCTCGATCCTTTGCTGATTCTCGCCGTTATTGCGATCGAATCACGCTACAACCCTTTTGCCGAGAGCCATGTGGGGGCGCAAGGCCTCATGCAGGTGATGACCAGGGTGCACAAGGAAAAATTCGAACCCTTCGAGGGCGGCCCCGATGCAGCCCTGAATCCTATCGCAAACATCCGTGTGGGAAGCCAGATACTTCACGACTGCATCAAGCGCCGCGGATCGCTTACCGGCGGCCTGGCTTGCTATGTAGGGGCGACAGGGCCCGGCGATGGCGGGTACGGGTCCAAGGTCTTGGCCGAACGGCGCAGGTTGTCGCTGGCCTCGGGCATCCCCCCGCGCCAGTGAGACAGAGCGGGCCCACGCCAAAGGTCGGGGCCGGCCCGAAGGCTAGGCGCGGTCGCCCAGGGTGTTCAGGAACGTTTCCATTCGCTGGATAGCCTCGCCAAGGCGGTCAAGGCCGGTGGCGTACGAAAGACGCACTGAATGGGCGGCGTGAGCAGGCCCGAAATCGCGCCCGGGCACGGTTGCTACGCCGGCTTCGTGCAAAAGCCTGTGCACAAATTCGTCGCTGTCATTGCTGTAGCGGCGGATGTCCGCATACACATAGAATGCACCGTCGGGCACGACGGGTACGTGCAGCCCGATACGCTCGAGCTCGGGCAATAGATAGTCGCGTCGTTGCTTGAACGACAGCCGCCTTTGCTCGTAGATTCGCATCACCTCAGGCTCAAAGCACGTGACGGCGGCATGCTGGGCCAGCGAGGGGGCGCAGATGGCGAGGCTGGCGGCGAGTTTTTCGATGGCGGGGATCATGGCGGGCGGCGTGATCATCCAGCCCAAACGCCATCCGGTCATGTGGAAGTATTTCGAGAAGCTGTTGATGATGACGATGTCGTCGTCCAGGGTCAGTGCGCTGCGCGGGGCATCACCGTAGTACAAGCCCAGGTAGATTTCATCCATGATGATGAAGCCGTTGCGCACGCGAACCTCGGCGATCAGTTCACGCAATGCTTCGCGTTCGATGGAGGCGCCGGTGGGATTGCTGGGCGAGGCTATGACGACGCCGCGTGTGGCGGGCCCCCAGTGCCGGCGCACGTCTTGCGCCGAGAGCTGGAAGCGCTGCTCGGGTGTCGAGAGAATGAGCTTGGGGATGCCGCCGGCGCCCATGATGAAGTTCTGGTTGGCCGGATACGCCGGGTCGGCCAGCAGCACTTCATCGCCGGGATTGATCAGCGCCATGGCGGCCAGCAGCAGGGCGCCGGAAGCGCCCGATGTGACGACCACCCGGGCCGGATCGACCGAAGCGCCGAATTGATCGCCGTAATAATGGGCGATCGCTTCGCGCAAAGCCGGCAGGCCGGCAGGCGAGGTATAGCCGCTAAGGCCGGCCGAGGCGGCCCGGTTCAGTGTTTCGACTACCTGGGCCGGCGCGGTGAAGTCAGGTTCGCCGATACCGAGGCTGATGATGTCCCGGCCTTGCGCATTCAGAACACTGGCCTGCTTGAAAATCTCAACGGCGTAAAAAGGCATCACTTGATCGGTGCGCTTGGCAAGGCGGGACATGGCTGGGCTCGACGAGAAAATCCTGATTGTAGTCCGCCGCGTCCTTTGCAGCGCTCAAGAAGCCAAGGGTGAAAAAAGCCTCGCGCCCCCGGTATACTTTCTTCAAATCCAATTGTTCATTTTGCAGGCAGCGGGAACACCATGGAGTCCACATCCAGACGGGCTTTTTTAACCGGCCGCCGAGCGGCCAGAACTCCCTGGGAGCAGTTTTCCGCACGCATGCGCAGGGGCGTGGCGGGCGATTTCCTTGATTTTGGCCTCTATGATGGCAAGGGCAGCGCCCGCCTCACTCCAAGCAACGGCGGCGACGTGCGCCTCGCCCTGGCGCTGTGTCGCGAATTCGGGGTGATACTGGCCCTGAGCGGCGTGGGCCAGGCTGACAGTCTTATGGGGAAGTCGGTGTTATGGATTGAGCTGGATGGGTCCCTGGCGGGATGCCAGCCGATGCCCGACGACCCCGGCAAGTGGTTTGTCCAGCCGGGCACGCTGCTTTCCGAGTTGGTTGATGCGGGCCTTACCCAGTTCGTTGATCAGCCGGGCTATCTGACAGTTGCCGCCTGGGCGGCTGACCGCAGCCTGTGCGCATGGGCTCCCGGCGAGTCGCACTGTTCTGGATTGCTGCATGCATCAGTGCTGTTTGCCGATGGAAGCTCCGCCGTGCTGGGCCCTTTCGGTACCAACAACCGAATGCCTCTTGGTACCCTGACACTGCAGACGCTGGTGCCGCGGTTATTCGCATTGGCCGGTAGCGAGCAGGCCGGCGGGTTCACCGATCTGGATCGCTGGCCCGCACGCTATCGCCTTGATGCCCTGGCGCCGCGCCGGGGGCGCGACGTCAATCTGGCTCATCTGATGTTGGGCCATGGCGGTGACCTGGGCTGGATTCAATGGATGGTCTTCGAAGCCGGCCCGCCTCTGCCTTCCGTCGATTGGTCCACCGCATACACCAGCCGCCCGCCACCGGGTTTCGCCATGGCGGAAGCCAATGCTTCCACTGCTTCCGTACCAGAGGCTGTAGCGCGATGGCAACAGGCTTGCGCGCTCGATCAAAGCGTCAAGAGCTTATTCGATCCTAAGGGAGTTTTCCCCGATCCAGGCCAAGATCTGTAAGCCGTTCTGCGTGTCGCAGCCTTGGTGCAAAGGGCCTTCGCAACCGTGGCATGCGCGGTTCCATGACCAAACGGCCGCACTAAGGGATAGAATGGGCGTCTCTAATTCATCGCGTCCTGTCTGAGTCGATCATCATGGAAGAAAACTTTCGCAAAGCGGCCCTCGAATACCACGAGCAAGGTCGTCCGGGGAAAATCACTGTCTCGCCCACCAAGCAGCTATCCAACCAACGCGATCTGGCGCTGGCCTATTCGCCTGGCGTCGCCGCCGCTTGCGAAGAAATCGTCGACAACCCCAGCAACGCCTTTCGTTACACGGCGCGCGGCAATCTTGTCGGCGTCATTACCAATGGCACGGCGGTCTTGGGCTTGGGCAACATCGGCCCGCTGGCTTCGAAGCCGGTGATGGAAGGCAAGGCGGTCCTGTTCCAGAAATTCGCCGGCATCGATGTGTTCGATATAGAAATCAACGAGAACGATCCCGACAAGCTGGTTGAGATCATCGCGGGGCTCGAGCCCACTTTCGGGGGTATCAACCTTGAAGACATCAAGGCGCCCGAGTGCTTCATAGTCGAACGCAAGCTGCGCGAGCGCATGAAGATCCCCGTTTTTCACGACGACCAGCACGGTACGGCCATTTGCGTGGCGGCGGCCTTCACCAGCGCCCTTAAAGTGGTCGAAAAAGATATCTCGGACATCAAGCTGGTGGTGTCCGGCGCCGGGGCTGCCGCTTTGGCCTGCCTCGACCTGCTGGTTGACCTGGGCCTGCCTTTGGAGCATATCTGGGTGTCCGACATCGAGGGCGTAGTCTATAAAGGCCGTACTGTGCTGATGGACGAGGCTAAAGAACGCTTCGCTCAGGATACCGACGCGCGCACGCTGGGCGACGTCATCGCGGGGGCGGATGTGTTCCTGGGGCTGTCCGCAGGTGGCGTTCTCAAGCCAGAGATGGTGGCTCAGATGGCCGCCAAGCCCATTATTCTGGCACTGGCGAACCCCAATCCCGAGATTCTTCCCGAAGACGCACACGCTGTTCGCGATGACGTCGTGATGGCTACAGGCCGTTCCGACTATCCCAATCAGGTCAATAACGTTCTGTGCTTTCCCTACATCTTTCGCGGTGCGCTTGATGTCGGCGCCACAACTATCACGCGAGGCATGGAAAAGGCCGCGGTCCAAGCCATCTCGCAACTTGCCCAGGAAGAGCAGAACGATGCCGTGGCAGCCGCCTATGGCACGTATAACGTCTCGTTCGGGCGCGACTACCTTATCCCCAAGCCGTTCGATACACGTCTTATTGCGCGTATCGCCCCGGCCGTGGCGCGTGCGGCCATGGAGGACGGCGTGGCCACCCGGCCCATCACCGATTTCGACAGCTATTTCGATGAGCTGCAGCAGTTCATGTATCGCTCCGGCTCCTTCATGAGCCCCTTGTTCTCAACTGCCAAGAGCATGGTGCGCGAAGGCGGCAAGGCGCGCATTGTCTTCAGCGAAGGCGAGGAAGAGCGCGTGTTGCGGGCGGTGCAGATTGTCGTCGACGAGAAACTGGCCAAGCCCATCCTGATTGGCCGCCCTGCAGTGCTCGAGGCCCGCATCAAGAAATTCGGCCTGCGCCTGAGGCTGGGTGAGGATGTCGAGGTGACCAACCCCGAGTATGACGAGCGCTTCCACAAGTACTGGACCACCTACTGGGAGATGCGGTGCCGCCGAGGCATCACAAAAGAAATGGCGCGCGTCGAAATGCGCCGCCGCCTGACGCTTATCGGCGCCATGATGATCCATCTAGGCGATGCCGACGGCATGGTGTGCGGAACCGTCGGCGCCTATGCCGACCATTTGCGCTTCATTGACGAGGTGATCGGCAAGGCGCCCGGCGCCAACACTTATTCGGCGATGAACATCTTGCTGCTTGCCGAACGCACGATTGCGCTGGCCGATACCCACGTCAACGACGACCCCACCACGGAGCAGATTGCCGAAATCACGCTTGCGGCCGCGACGGAAATGCGGCGCTTGAATATGGAGCCCAAGGCGGCCTTGCTGTCGCGCTCCAACTTCGGCACAGGCAGCTCGGCCTCGGGCGCCAAGATGCGCGACGCACTGGCTATTATCCAACAGCAGGACCCTACCCTCGAAATCGACGGAGAAATGCACGGAGACTGTGCTCTGGACGAAGCATTGCGTCTGCGCATTTTGCCGTCGAGCACCTTGAAAGGCGCCGCCAACCTGCTCATCTGCCCCAGCGTTGATGCAGGCAACATCGCCTATAACCTGCTCAAGACGGCTGCCGGCGGCAACGTCGCAGTCGGGCCGTTCTTGCTTGGCGCCAATGCGCCCGTGCATATCCTGACGTCCAGTTCGACCGTAAGACGCATTGTCAATATGGCTGCCCTGACAGTGCTGGACGCCAACAAGCCGCGTTCGACGTGATGTGATGCGCAGAGGCTTTGGCAGTTCTCCAGTAGGCCTCGTATTAATGGGCGGCGGCGCGCGCGCCGCCTACCAGGTCGGGGTTCTGTCTGGCGTGCTCGACATACTTGATCCCGACCGTTCACCAGATTTTCGCAATCCCTTTCCCATTGTCAGTGGTACGTCGGCCGGGGCGATCAATGCCGCGGCCCTGGCTTGCCGGGCGAACAACTGCCATTTGGCCGTGGATCGCCTTGTCAGGCTCTGGGAAGAGCTGCATACCGACAGTATCTATCGTAGCGATGCGCTGTCGTTGCTCAGCACCGGCTGGCGATGGCTGAGCATGCTTGCCCTGGGCTGGCTTTGGCCCGACTTGCGCGGCAGGCGTCCCAGCTCGCTGCTGGACAACAGCCCCCTGGCCGAGCTTCTGACGGCCACGCTGGATTTCGATCGCTTGAACGACAACCTTGATCAGGGTCATTTGCTTGCGGCCGCCATTACGGCCACGGCCTTCGTCAGCGGCGAGCATCTTACCTTCTACAATGCGCGGCATGTCATCGAGCCCTGGACCCGCAGCCTCAGGCGCGCCGTGCCAGGAGCGCTGGGAGTCGAGCATCTGATGGCCTCCAGCGCCATTCCCTTCATATTCCCCGCCCAGGCCATTCTGGTCAACGGCAAGACCGAATGGTGCGGTGATGGGTCTATGCGCCAACTGGCTCCCTTGAGCCCGGCGATTCATCTGGGGGCCAAACGTGTGCTGGTCGTGGGCACGGGCCATCGCGACGACACGCACGCCGAAGAGCGCCGGGTCGATTCCCATTACCCGCCGCTGGCCCAGGTGGGCGGCCATGTTTTATCCAGCATTTTCCTCGACGGGCTCTCCATGGACGTCGAGCGGCTGGAGCGTATCAATGAACTGCTGGCATTGGTGCCTTCAGAAGCGGCTCAAGCGCAGCCGCTCAAGACGGTCAGTGCACTAACTATCACGCCCAGCAAACCGCTGGACAAAATTGCCATGGAGTCTTTGCATCAAATGCCTCGCTCTGTTCGTACACTTTTTCGGGTACTCGGTGTATCGTCGGGGTCCGGGGCCACAACAGGTGGCGCATTGGTATCCTATTTGCTGTTCGAACCCGGGTATATATGCGAACTCATTCGCCTCGGACGAGCCGACAGCATGGATCGTGTTGAAGAAGTCAAAGCGTTTTTCAAGGAGTCGCCACTATGACCCAAGTGCAGGCATGGCATAAAAAGCTTCAGAAGGGCGGCCTGATTGATTCCAGCGCCATCTCACGAGACGAAGCCGTCGAACGGGCCCAAGCTGCGGGTCTGGGCGCCTATGTGGTTGATTGCGACAAGGCGCGCAGCCGCTCCGCCGTGTTGCGGGCGGTCGTCAAGGCGGTCGATTTCCCCGAGTTCTTCGGCGGCAACCTCGACGCCCTGTACGACTGTCTCTGTGACACGGTGCTTGATCAAAAGTCGGGCCTGTTCCTTTGGTTCGACAAGCTGCACTCGGGCGACCCGGCGTTGGCGGACGATGCCGCTGCCATACTCGCAGTGTGCGAGGACGCGGTGGAGTTCGCAAAGAACAATGACCGTTCCTTTTCATACGCGGTCGTGCACTCGGGAAAGCATCCCGATCCCGAGCCGGGTGTATTGCCTACGCCTTATTCAGGCTTGCGCGACGAGTAGGCTCGACAGGCCGCGCCTGAGGCGGTTTCCGCCGGCGACACGGCGGCAGGCTCAGAGCCAACCGTTCAGGGCGCTGATTGCGGCAATCAGGGCGATACCCGCCGTTTCGGTACGCAATACACGGGTGCCGAAGCGCAGCGGCTTTGCCCCATGCCGCACGGCTGTTTGTTGCTCTTCGGGCGACCAGCCTCCCTCGGGGCCCACCAGCAAAGTCAGATCGGGCCTATTGTCCAACACCTGTGCCAGGCCTTGTTCGGCCTCCGGATGGCAAAGCAGGGTCGGGCCGGGCGTGGTGTCGGCCTCCAGGTAAGCTTCCAGCGTAACGGGCTCGGCTATTTGCATAATGCGGTTGCGCCCGCATTGCTCGCTGGCCGATTGGGCGACGCGCTGCCAATGCTTCATGCGCTTGGCGCGGCGCTCGGCATTCAACTGCACGACGCTGCGTTGGGCCGTAATTGGAACCAGGCGGTACGCCCCCATTTCAACGGCCTTTTCCACTATCCAATCCATTTTGTCCCCGGACGGCAGCCCCTGGACCAAGGTGATCCGGCCGGGCAGTTCGGCATCGATGGCATGATGCGCGCCCACATCGGCCTCGGCTGACTTGCCGGACACCCGAATCACAGCGTCAAATTGCCCTCCGGACCCGTCGAACAAGATAATTTCGGCGCCATCCTTCAGGCGCAGCACGCGCAAAGCGTAATGGGCAAGGTCGGGAGGTAGTGTCAGGGTCTGGTGCGCGTGTAGTTGAACAGGGCAGAAGAATCGGGGTGCGGCCATGGGCTTGATGGAAATTAGCTGAAAAAGCGGCCGGGGCGCCTGTGCCAGAGCGCGTCAAGACGCTGTAAAAGTGCCGTTAGTTTAAGGCTTTTGCTGCGCGGCGCCATGTTCGGCAGTCGTGTGCACTGAAAAAGGGTGGCGGCATGCGCCGCAAACCCGGGTTTGCACGGGGTGGTAAAATTGATGGCTTTGTGATGCTTTGCCGGAAAGCGACCGCGCTCGGTTGCAGGCCTGCTAGAGAATTCTTCGAGATTACCCCACATGAGCCCTTCTGCCGCCCAAGACTCCACTTTGGCCAATGCCATCCGTGCGCTTTCCATGGATGCCGTCCAACAAGCCAATTCCGGTCATCCGGGCGCTCCTATGGGCATGGCCGACATCGCCGAAGCTCTCTGGACCCGTCATCTGCGGCACAATCCGGCCGACCCGGCCTGGTTCGACCGCGACCGCTTCGTGCTGTCCAATGGGCACGGCTCGATGCTGATCTACTCGCTGCTCCATCTTACCGGCTACGATCTTCCCATCGAGGAACTCAGGAATTTCCGCCAGTTGCATTCGCGCACGCCCGGCCACCCCGAGGTCGGCATCACCGCCGGTGTCGAGACCACCACCGGTCCGCTGGGCCAAGGCCTGGCGAACGCTGTGGGCATGGCCCTGGCCGAGGCGCTGCTGGCTCAAGAGTTCAACCGCGACGATCACAAGGTGGTCGATCACTTTACCTATGCCTTTGCCGGAGACGGCTGCCTGATGGAGGGCATCTCGCACGAGGCCTGCTCGCTGGCCGGCACCCTGGGTTTATCCAAACTCATTGTTTTTTACGACGACAACGGTATCTCCATCGACGGCAAGGTCGAGCACTGGTTCGGCGACGATACGCCAGCGCGGTTCGAGGGCTATGGCTGGAACGTCGTACGCAACGTCGACGGCCACAACGTCGCCGACGTCGACCAAGCCATCCTGCAGGCCAAGGCTTGGGCCGCCAAGGGCAAGGGTCCCACGTTAATCTGCTGCCGCACTATCATCGGAAAGGGCTCGCCCTCGATGGCCGGCAGTGAAAAAGTGCACGGCGCGCCGCTGGGCGCGGATGAAATCGTGGCCACGCGCAAGGCGCTCAACTGGCCCCACGAGCCGTTCGTGGTGCCCGACCATGTCTATCAGCGTTGGAACGGCCGTATCAAGGGCGAACTCTGGCAAAAGGAATGGCAAAGCTCGTTCGACGCCTACAGCAAGGCCTATCCGAAAGAGGCGGCCGAGTTATCACGACGCATGGCCGGCGAGCTTCCCGCCGATTTCGCCGACAAGGCGCGCGCTTTTGTGCAGGCCACCGCCGAAAAAGCTGAAACGGTCGCAAGCCGCAAGGCGTCGCAGTTCGCCATCGCTGCATTTGCCGACATGCTGCCCGAGATGCTGGGCGGCTCCGCCGACCTTACCGGCTCCAACTTCACCGATTGGAAGGGGGTTGCCCCAGTGCGCGCCACGCCAGACGGCTTGCAGCGCGGTCGCCACATCAACTACGGCGTGCGCGAGTTCGGCATGGCCGCCATCATGAACGGCGTCGCCCTGCACGGGGGCTACCTGCCGTTTGGCGGCACCTTCCTCACCTTCTCTGACTATTCCCGCAACGCGGTGCGCATGGCTGCGCTCATGAAGCAGCGCGTGGTGCACATCTTTACCCACGATTCGATCGGTTTGGGCGAAGACGGGCCGACCCACCAATCTGTGGAACATGCCGCCAGCCTGCGCCTTATACCCAACCTGCATGTCTGGCGTCCGTGCGACACGACCGAAACCGCCATCGCCTGGCAACAGGCATTGCAGCGCCCGGCCAGCCTGGGCATGGCGGTGCGTCAGGGCGGCCCCAGCGCTTTGCTGCTGTCGCGGCAGAATCTGCCGTTTGTGCAGCGCGATGCCGCCGCCATCGAGGCCATAGCCCGCGGCGGCTACGTGCTTAGCGATGCCGCCGATGCCAAGGCGGTCATTATCGCTACCGGCTCCGAAGTTGCGCTGGCGCTTGGCGCGAAAGAACAACTCGCCGCGCGCGGCATCGCGGTGCGCGTGGTGTCCATGCCTTGCACGCAGCTTTTCGACGAGCAAGATGCGCAATGGCGCGAGGCCGTGCTGCCCAAGGGCTTGCCGCGCGTTGCGGTCGAAGCGGGCGTGACCGCCGGCTGGTACAAATATGTGGGCCTCGACGGCGCGGTCGTGGGCCTTGACACTTATGGCGAGTCTGCTCCCGCAGGCGTCCTATTCAAACATTTCGGCCTGACTGTTGAGCACGTCGCGGCAGCCGTCGAGCAAATTTTGTAAACAGGAGAGTAATCATGGCGATTCGCGTAGCGATCAACGGATATGGACGTATTGGGCGCAATATTCTGCGCGCACATTACGAAGACGGCAAGAAGCACGATATTGAAATCGTGGCCATCAACGACCTGGGCGATTCCAAGACCAACGCCCACCTTACCCGCTACGACACCGCGCACGGCCGCTTCCCCGGCACGGTCGAGGTGGACGGCGACTACATGGTGGTCAACGGCGACCGCATCCGGGTGCTGGCGAACCGCAATCCGGCCGAGCTGCCCTGGGGCGAGCTCAAGGTCGACGTAGTGCTCGAATGCACGGGCTTCTTTACCAGCAAGGAAAAGGCCGGCGCCCATATCCAGGGCGGCGCCAAGAAGGTGATTATCTCGGCTCCCGGCGGTAAAGACGTGGACGCCACCATTGTGTACGGCGTAAACCACGATGTGCTCAAGGCCACCGACACGGTCATCTCGAATGCATCGTGCACCACGAACTGCCTGGCTCCGCTGGTACAGCCGCTGCACCAGAAATTGGGCCTGGTCACCGGCCTGATGACCACCATCCACGCTTATACCAACGACCAGGTGCTTAGCGATGTCTATCACAGCGACCTGCGTCGTGCGCGCTCGGCCACTTCCAGCATGATCCCCACCAAAACCGGGGCGGCGTCGGCGGTGGGCCTGGTTTTGCCCGAGCTTAACGGCAAGCTCGACGGCTACGCCATCCGCGTTCCCACGCTCAACGTTTCGCTGGTCGATCTGTCGTTTGTTGCCGCTCGTGAAACCTCGGTGGACGAAGTCAATGGCATACTGAAGGCAGCGGCCGCCGAGGGCCCCCTCAAGGGCATTCTCGACTACACCGACGAGCCACTGGTTTCGATCGACTTCAACCACACGACCGCGTCCAGCACCGTTGACGAAGGTCTTACCAAGGTCTCGGGCAACCTCGTCAAGGTTGGTTCGTGGTACGACAACGAGTGGGGTTTCTCCAATCGCATGCTCGACACGACCGTGGCCTTGATGTCGGCCAAGTAGTCGGGCGTTACAGTGCAACAAGGGCGGGATCAATCCCGCCCTTTGATATTCATACTATCGATAATCCATGTCTGCGATCAATACCCTATCGGCCTTGGCCAAAACAGACGCCCTGACAGGCAAGCGCGTCTTCATTCGTTCCGACCTCAACGTTCCGTTCAACGATGCCGGAGAAATTTCCGAAGATACGCGCATCCGTGCTTCGATTCCGGCCATTCGCATGGCGCTGGACGCGGGCGCGGCCGTAATGGTTACATCCCATCTGGGCCGGCCGGTCGAAGGCGCCCTGGCCGCCGGCGATAGCCTGGCGCCTGTTGCCGCGCGCATGACATCGCTGCTGGGCCAGCCCGTGCAATTGGTTCAAGACTGGGTTGAAGGCGTGCAGGTCGAGCCAGGCCAGGTCGTGCTGCTTGAAAATTGCCGCTGTAATGTCGGCGAAAAAAAGAATGACGAAACCCTGTCGCGCAAGATGGCTAAGTTGTGCGACGTGTACGTGAACGATGCCTTTGGCACTGCGCACCGCGCCCAGGCCACCACGCATGGCATTGCGCGGTTCGCTCCCATTGCATGCGCGGGCCCTTTGCTCGAGGCCGAGCTCGATGCGCTGGGCAGGGCGCTTAGCGACCCGAAGCGGCCCATGGTGGCCATTGTTGCGGGCTCCAAGGTGTCGACCAAGCTTTCAATATTGAAGTCGCTGGCCGATAAGGTGGACCAGCTTATCGTTGGCGGAGGCATAGCCAACACCTTCATGCTGGCCCAAGGGCTTTCCATCGGAAAATCGCTGGCTGAGCCCGAGCAGTTGCTGCAGGCGCACGAGGTGATCGAGATCATGAAGCAGCGCGGCGCCGAGGTACCCATCCCGGTCGACGTTGTTTGCGCCAAGTCGTTCGCTGCCGATGCCGCAGCCGCGGTCAAGCCGGCAAGCGAGGTGGCCGCCGATGACCTCATTCTGGATATTGGCCCCGAAACCTCGGCCATGCTGGCCGACCAGTTGCGCCAGGCCGGCACCATCGTCTGGAACGGCCCGGTGGGTGTTTTCGAATTCGACGCTTTTTCCGGCGGCACCGAGGCCATTGCTCGTGCCATCGCCGAATCCGAGGCGTTTTCCATTGCCGGCGGCGGTGACACGCTCGCCGCTATTTCCAAGTACGGCATCGCCGACAAGGTTGGCTATATCTCTACCGGCGGCGGCGCTTTCCTGGAATTCCTCGAAGGCAAGACTTTGCCTGCCGTCGAGATTCTTCAGCAGCGCGCCACCGCCTGAGCCGTGTTTACGCAGGAGGTTGATTCATGTCTACGAATGTGCGGCTGACTCGCCGCAATCCCGATGAGCTTCTGGTCGGCTTGGTGTCGGTGTCCGACCGCGCCTCTAGCGGCGCATACGAAGACCAAGGCATTCCCGCCCTGCAATCATGGTTGGACGATGCCTTGGTGGGCGCCAGTCAATATGCCGCCCGTCTTGTCGCCGACGATAGGCAAACCATTTCTGATACCATTATTGAACTGGTGGACGCAGTGGGCTGCGATCTGGTGCTGACCACCGGCGGCACCGGCCCCGCGCGGCGTGATGTCACCCCCGAGGCCACCCTTGATATCGCCACAAAGCCAATGCCCGGTTTTGGCGAGCAGATGCGTCAGATCAGCCTGCGCTTCGTGCCGACGGCGATACTTTCGCGACAGGTGGCGGTCATCCGGGAAACGGCCGGGCACGCCGCCCTGATCATCAACCTGCCGGGTCAGCCAAAAGCCATCAAAGAAACACTCGAAGGCCTGAAGGACGACGAGGGCCGTGTGGTTGTGGCGGGGATATTCGCCGCCGTGCCGTATTGCATTGACCTGATCGGCGGCCCGTATATTGAAACTCACGAGCATATCGTCAAGGCTTTCCGGCCCAAGTCTGCAGTGCGTGCGCCGCGTGCTTGATCGCAGTGCGCGCCGCTCAGCCGTGGCCGCTTGAGGCGGGGCTGGTTCCGCGCTATTTGGCCCAAGTGGGCTGAAAGCGCGGTTTTTCAATGTTTTTGGCGCGTTGTGCAGGGAAATGCCTTGCGCCCCATTCGGGTAAAATTGCGGTAATCCCCTTTATTCTTAGATTTTGGAGGTCTTGTCATGGCCCTAGTTTCCATGCGCCAGTTGCTTGATCATGCCGCCGAGAACGGCTACGGCATTCCGGCATTCAACGTCAACAATCTTGAGCAGGTCCAGGCCATCATGGAGGCCGCGCATGAAACCGACAGTCCGGTCATCATGCAGGCTTCGGCAGGCGCACGCAAATATGCCGGTGAAGGCTTCCTGAAGAAACTCATCCAGGCTGCGGTCGAAAGCTATCCGCACCTGCCGGTGGTCATGCACCAAGACCACGGGCAGTCGCCCGCAATCTGCAAAGGCGCGATCGATCTGGGCTTTACCAGCGTCATGATGGACGGCTCGCTTGAAGAAGACGGCAAGAGCATCGCCGACTACGAGTACAACGTCGATGTCACCAGGCAAGTTGTCGCAATGGCGCACAAGCTGGGCATTACCGTCGAAGGTGAACTGGGCTGCCTGGGCTCGCTTGAAACCATGATGGGCGACAAAGAAGACGGCCATGGCGCCGAAGGCACGCTTACCATAGAGCAGCTTCTTACCGACCCCGAGCAGGCTGTTGATTTCGTACGCCAAACCCAGCTTGACGCCTTGGCCATCGCCATCGGCACAAGCCACGGCGCCTACAAGTTCTCGCGCAAGCCCACTGGCGACATTCTTTCCACCTCGCGCATCAAAGAGATCCACGCCCGCCTGCCCAATACCCATTTGGTCATGCACGGCAGCTCCAGCGTGCCCCAAGAGCTTCTGGCCGAAATTCGCCAGTTCGGCGGCGACATGAAAGAAACCTACGGCGTGCCCGTTGAAGAAATTCAAGAGGCCATCAAGTTCGGCGTGCGCAAGGTCAACATCGACACCGACATCCGCCTTGCCATGACAGGCGCCATCCGTCGCTTCATGGCCGAAAACCCCTCAAAGTTCGACCCGCGCGAATACCTCAAGCCAGCGCGTTTGGCCGCCAAGCAAATCTGCCTTCAGCGCTACGAGCAGTTCGGCACGGCCGGCAACGCCGGCAAGATCAAGCCCATCGCGCTGGACGAAATGGCGCGCCGCTACGCCGCCGGCGAACTGGCCCAGGTGGTGCAGTAAATGACGGCATTGCATCAATCGCAGATCAGGTCGCTGCCCTTGCTGGCGCGCGGCAAGGTGCGCGATATGTATGCCGTGGGCGACGACAAGCTTCTCATCGTCGCCGCCGACCGCATTTCGGCCTTTGACGTCATTCTTGATGATCCTATTCCAGGCAAAGGCCAGGTGCTTACCGAACTTACTGCGTTCTGGCTTGGCAAGCTTGCCCATGTGCTGCCCAACCATGCTACGGGCATTGCCCCGGAAGACGTGGTGGCGGCCGACGAGCGCGACCAGGTCGCCGGCCGCGCCATGGTGGTCAAACGCCTCAAGCCCATCATGGTCGAGGCGGTGGCGCGGGGCTACCTCATCGGCTCGGGCTGGAAAGACTACCAAGCCTCGGGCCGGGTTTGTGGCATTACGCTGCCTGCCGGCCTGAAGCAGGCCGGCCGCCTGCCCGAACCGATCTTTACGCCTGCGGCCAAGGCCGAGGTTGGGGCTCATGATGAAAACGTCGATTTTGCCCACGTAGTGGCCGAGGTGGGCCAGGACATGGCGGAACAAATTCGCAACGTTACGTTGCGGCTTTATTCGGAAGCGTCCGCTTACGCCGCTGAAAAGGGCATCGTAATCGCCGACACCAAGTTCGAGTTCGGTCTTGATGCCGAAGGGGTGTTGCACCTTATGGACGAAGTGCTTACGCCGGACTCTTCACGTTTCTGGCCGGCCGACCAATACGCCGAAGGCATCAGCCCACCGTCTTTCGACAAGCAGTTCGTGCGCGACTGGCTTGAAGCCCAGCCGTGGGACAAAACCCCGCCCGCACCGCGCCTTCCGGCCGAAGTCATTGAAAAGACGGCCGCCAAGTATCGCGAGGCGGTCACCCGCCTAACCACTTGATTCTCGTGTTTCCTGGCTCGCTTGCCGGGCCTGCTAGCCGGTATTTTTATGAGCACATCCGCCGATACGTCTTCCGATGAGCATCCGCTTATCGGCATCATCATGGGCTCGTCCAGCGACTGGGACGTCATGAAGCACGCTGCGGCGATGCTGCAGGAATTCGGTGTGCCGCACGAAACCCGCGTCATCTCGGCGCATCGCATGCCCGGAGACATGGCACGCTATGGGGAGCAAGCTGCGGGACGCGGCCTGCGGGGCATCATCGCCGGCGCCGGTGGCGCAGCCCATTTGCCCGGCATGATGGCGGCCCTCACGCCGGTGCCGGTGTATGGCGTGCCCGTGCCTTCGCGCTATCTGCGCGGAGAAGATTCGCTGCTGTCCATTGTGCAGATGCCCAAGGGCGTGCCCGTCGCCACCTTCGCCATCGGCGAGGCCGGTGCGGCCAACGCGGCGCTACATGCCATTGCCTGCATGGCGGTTACCGAACCTGGCTTGCGCAGCAAGCTCGTTGCCTTCCGAGCCAGGCAGACCGAGGCCGCGCGCGCCATGGCGGTGCCGCCTCCAGCAGTCGACGGCCAGGCGGGTTGAGTCTGCGCGGCAATATTTCCAATCGCGTTCTACAGCAGCGTACATGGTACCTACAATATGAAGAAACCTTCCGACTCTTCCGTGATCGCGCCTGGCAACTGGCTCGGGATGCTGGGTGGCGGTCAGTTGGGCCGGATGTTCTGCCACGCCGCCCAAAGCTTGGGTTACAAGGTTGCCGTGCTGGATCCGGCCGCCGAATGCCCGGCCGGGGTCGTGGCCGACCTGCACATCCAGGCAGCCTACAATGACGCGCAAGCGCTCGACCGCCTGGCCGGTTTATGCGCTGCAGTAACTACCGAGTTCGAGAACGTACCTGCACAAAGCCTGGCGAAGCTTGCACAAAGCATTCGTGTCACCCCCGACTCGCGTGCGGTGGCCATTGCTCAAGACCGTATCGCTGAAAAAACCTTTCTCGTCGAGGCCGGCGTTCAGATTGCGCCTCATGTTGCCGTTATGCAGGCCGCTGATCTCGAACAGGCGGGGCATGGCCTGTTCCCCGGCATCTTGAAGTCAGCCCGATTGGGCTACGACGGCAAGGGGCAGGCACGCGTCGCCAACCGCGACGAGGCCCTTTCGGCCTGGCAGGCCATGGGCGGCGTGCCATGTGTGTTAGAGGCTTTCGTGCCGCTGGTTTCCGAAATTTCTGTTGTGGTGGCACGTGATGCCAACGGAGATGCCGTGGCCTATGCACCTTCCACCAACGAGCACCGAGACGGCATTCTGGCGGTATCGATGGTTGAGGCTTCCGATTCAGCCTCGGCGCGTAATTCCGGCCAGAAAGCCGAGCGTATCGCGCAAGATATTGCCCACGCTCTGGATTATGTCGGTGTGTTGTGCGTCGAGTTCTTTGTTCTTGAGGATGGCAGCCTGGTCGCCAACGAAATGGCGCCCCGGCCGCATAACAGCGGCCATTACACCATCGATGCATGCATCAGCAGCCAGTTCGAGCAGCAGGCCCGAGTCATGGCCGGACAGCCGCTGGGCGACCCCTCGTGCTTGTGCGCCACCGTCATGCTCAATATCCTGGGCGACGCATGGTTCGATGCTCAGGGTCGGCAGCGCGAGCCGGACTGGTCCCGCGTGTTGCGCGTGCGGGGCGCCAAGCTGCATCTCTATGGCAAAGCCGACGCTCGACGCGGTCGCAAGATGGGCCACGTCACCGTGCTGGGTGCTACGCTGGATGAAGCCCGCAAGGGCGCGCGCGATGTCGCCGACGCGCTGGAAATCGAATGGAAGCCATGATCCGGCGAGCGGCGCAGCGCCTGCTCGAAGGCGGTCTTGTCGCTTTTCCGACCGAAACTGTGTACGGGCTTGGCGCCGACGCCGAGAATGTCGAAGCCATCGCCCGCATCTATGCCGCCAAGGGGCGTCCGGCGAACCACCCGGTCATCGTGCATCTGCCGCCGGGTGCTGACATCGAGTACTGGGCGGCGCAGGTACCCCCGCAGGCCCGACTCTTGATCGATGCTTTCTGGCCCGGCCCACTGACCCTCATCCTGCCCAGGACAGAACATATTCCAGCCGCGGTGGCTGGCGGGCAGAGCAGCATCGGCCTGCGTTGTCCCGCCCACCCCGTCGCCCAAGACTTGCTGAAATCGTTCGCGAAATTAAAAGGGGGGCATGGCGGTGTGGCAGCGCCTTCCGCAAATCTGTTCGGGCAGGTGTCGCCTACTCAGGCCGATCATGTGCGAGCCGAATTCTCGAACATGTCCGATGATGACTTGCTGATTCTGGAAGGCGGAGCCTCGGAAGTGGGCATCGAGTCGACCATCGTGGATCTTTCACGCCTTGAGCAAGGCGTGGGCCCCGCCATTTTGCGCCCGGGTCATATCACTGCGGTTCAGATCGGCGAGGTCTTGGGCGTTTCCCCCGACACCCTCGTGCAGGCCCACAGCGGCAAGGACGCAAGCCGGCGCAAGAGCCTGGAGCCTGGCCGAGAAAATACGCCTGCCCAGGCACCGCGCGTTTCCGGCTCTCTGAAGGCGCATTACGCGCCCCGCACACCGCTGCAGGTATTGCCGCGCCACGAACTGCTAGCTCTGTTGAACGACGCCTCCGCCGCACAAAAGCCCCTGGCCTGTATCGTGTTCGAGCCGCTCGATGAGCTTGGCGCTGTTTTGCCGGGTGTCGAATGGTTCGTCGCGCAAGCAGAGCCTCACGCCTATGCCCGCGAGCTTTATGCCTTGCTGCGTCGTTTGGATCAAGGCGGCTACAGCCGATTGGTCTTTGAGCGACCGCCGGGCACGCCGGCCTGGCGTGCCATTAACGATCGCTTGGGTCGGGCGGCTGCCGCCTTTGACAGCTAAGGTGCCTAAACCCCCAAATACCGTGTAAGCAGCTCGTTCTGGCTGGACAAGGTGGCGCTATCGCGCTGCTCGACGACCTTGCCTTTTTCCAGCACGACGCAACGATCCGTGTGCGCCAGCACCTTGCGGTAGTTGCGGTCTACGATCAGCGTTGCCACGCCTGTTTCGCGGATGGATTCGATAATGCGCCAGATCTCGGCGATGATCAGCGGCGCCAGGCCTTCCGTGGCTTCGTCCAAGATGAGCACGTCGGGGTTGGTCATTAGCGCCCGGCCGATAGCCAGCATCTGCTGCTCGCCGCCAGAAAGCTGTTGACCCCCATGGCCCAGCCTTTCGGTCAGCCGGGGGAAGGTTTCCAATACGCGCTCGTAGGACCAGTCTTTGCGTCCCTTGTAGCCGGGGCGGGCGGCCACCAGCAGGTTTTCGCGCACGTCGAGGTTGGGGAAGATGCCCCGCCCTTCGGGTACATAGGCCACACCCAGGCGGGCCACCTGGTGCGGCTGGGTGCGGGTGTTGTCCCGGCCCCGGATCACGATTTTGCCCTGTGCCGGTGGAAGGTGGCCCATTACGGTGCGGATCAGCGTGGTTTTGCCCATGCCGTTGCGCCCCAGCAGCCCGATGGATTCGCCTGCCTCGATGCGCAGGTCGATGCCGTGCAGGACGTGGCTGGCGCCGTAGTATGTATGCAGCCCGGAGGCTTCGATCAGCGCGCTCATTCGTCGTCTCCGAGGTAGGCGGTTTGCACTAGTGGGTCGGCCTTGATGCTGACCGGGTCGCCATGCGCGATCACTGCGCCGTTGACCATTACCGTAATCTCGTCGGAGATGCGGAACACGGCATCCATGTCGTGCTCCACCAGAAGGATGGCGTGCTGGGCCTTGAGTGAATCCAGCAAATTGAGCATGCGGTCGGTTTCTTCGGAGCCCATGCCGGCCAACGGCTCGTCCAGCAACAGCACCGCAGGGTGCGTAGACAGGCTCATGGCGATTTCCAGTTGGCGCTTGCCCCCATGCGAGAGCAGCCCGGCCACCTGGCCGCTGAACTGTGACAGGCCCGCCAGTTCGAGCGCGCGGTCGGCGGCCTCGTTGCTTTGCTTGCAGCGGCTGGAAGGCAGCCAGCTCCAGAAGTGCTGGTGATTGGCCTGGGCTGTCAGGCGGCAGTTTTCGTGCACGGTCAGGGACGGGAAAATCGTGGTGCGCTGATAGCTGCGCCCCATGCCGGCGCGGGCACGCTTGGGCTGCGGCCAGGCGGTGATGTTTTCCTGGTTCATGAAGATGGCGCCTTCGTTGGGCGCCAATTCGCCCGACAGCACGCTGACGAGGGTGGATTTGCCGGCGCCGTTGGTGCCGATTACCGCGTGCACGGCGCCGCGCTTGAGCTCGAGCGAGACGTTGTCGATGGCCGTCAGGCCGCCGAAGCGGCGTGTGATGTTCTTGGCCGATAATAAAGTTTGCGTCATGGTGCTGCCTTTACTGGGCCGAAGCCGGCAAGATGGACTTGGCGCGACGGCGGTTGCGCAGTTGTTCGGGAAGCCCTGCCAGGCCTTGGGGCAGGACGGCGACCAGGGCGATGATGGCCAGGCCGAAGGTCAGGTGCCAGCGGCTGGCAAAATCGCCAAACAGTGCGTGCGATTGGAACACCTCTTGCAACAGCGTAAGCGCGATGGCGCCCAGGATGGCTCCCCACAGGCGGCCCATGCCGCCCAGGATGACCATCAGCAGCACCAGGCCCGATTGCTCCCAGGCCAATAGTTCGGGGTTGACGTAGCCGTCTTTGGCCGCGTACAAGAACCCCGCCACCCCGGCCAGGCCGCAGCCGATGATGTAGGCCGTAAGCTTGTACTTGAAGGTGGAAAACCCGGCCGCGCGCATGCGCTGTTCGTTCACGCGGATGCCGGTGAGCGCGGCGCCAAAGCGCGAGCGCATCAGCAGCGACAGGAACAGCCAGGTCAGCAGCAGGCAGGCCAGCGTGAACACATAGAACACGAACTGATTGTCGATATTCAGCACGACCCAGTCGCCCAAACGGATTTCAGGACGGAAATACAGATAAATACCGTCGGTGCCGCCGCCTAGCGCGGTATCGTGGAACACGTAATAGGCCATCTGCGCGAACGCCAGGGTGACCATGATGAAATAAACGCCCTTGGTGCGCAGCGCCAGCGCGCCGGTGGCGGCCGCATAGACCATGGCGGCCAGCACGGCGCCGGGCAGCAGCCACAGCATATTGCCCGCGCCCGACTCGGGCGACAGCAGGGTGACGAAGTAGGCGGCAATGCCGAAGAAGGCTGAATGGCCCAGGCTGACCAGGCCCGTGCCGCCGACCAGCAACTGAAGGCTTAGCGCGAACAGGGCGTAGATCATGATCTTGATGATCAGGCTCAGATAGTAGGTGGAGGCGAACGAGGGCAAGGACAGCACCACCGCCACCAGCACCAGCAACAAAATGGCACGAAGAACGAAACGCATGCGTGGGTCTGCCTTGATTAATGTTTGAAGAGCCCTTCGGGCTTGAACAGGAGAATGGCGGCCATCAACAGGTACACCATGACGCCGGCGGCGGCCGGGAAGAACACCTGCCCGAACGTATCGACGAAGCCCACCAGCATGGCGGCCAGAAAGGCGCCCTTGATGGAGCCGATGCCGCCAATGACCACCACCACGAAGCAGATGATAATGACCGCATTGCCCATGCCCGGATACACCGAGGAGACGGGTGCGGCGATGGCCCCGGCAAAAGCGGCCAGTGCAACGCCGATGGCGAACACGATGCGGAACAGCCGGTTGATGTCGATGCCCAGCGAATTGATCATTTCGCGGTTGCTGGCGCCGGCGCGGATCATCATGCCCAGGCGAGTTCGGGTAAGCACCCAGAACATCAGCAGCCCGACCACAATACACATCGCCGAGATGAACAGCCGGTAGACCGGGTAGGTCATGACGTTGCCCAATTGGACGGACCCGGCCAGCCAGGACGGCACCGGCACGCCGTGCACGTCGTTGCCCACGATCATGCTGCGAAGCTCTTCAAAGACCAGGATGAGCCCGTAGGTCATGAGCACTTGCTGCAAGTGATCGCGCGAGTACAGATAGCTATAAAAGGCCCATTCGAGAAAATAGCCCAGCAAGGTGGCCAGCAGCACGCACACCAGCACGGTCACGACGAAGCCGCCGCCCAGGTACTGCGCCACCAGGGGCTGCATGGCAAAGGCCATATAGGCCCCGATCATGTAGAAGGCGCCATGGGCAAGGTTGATGATGCCCATGATGCCGAAAATAAGGGTCAGGCCGCTGGCGACCAGGAAAAGCAGCAAGCCGTATTGCACGGCGTTAAGGCACTGGATCAGGAAGATGGCCGGGTCCACGAGGATTCCTTTGATTCAACGGAACATCCGGTACGCGTGACGGGCGCGCGTACCGGATGGATACGGATTTACAGCTTGCAGCCGCGAGCTGGGTCGGCCAGATTTTCGACGGCGACCTTCACGACTTTGTTTTCGTCGCCTTCGACTTTACGCAGGTACATGTCCTGCACGGGGTTGCCCGCCGCCGACAAGGTGAACTCGCCGCGTGGGCTGTCGATCTTGGCTGTGCGGATCGCATCGCGCATGGCGTCCTTCTTGCTGACATCGCCATCGACCGCCTTCAGGCCGGCGTCGAGCATCTGAGCAGCGTCATAGCCCTGCACAGCGTAGACATCGGGCGGAAGCTGCGGGAAGCTCTTGATGTAGTTCTCGCGGAACGCATTGTCGCGCGGGGTATCAAGACCATCCGCGTAGTGCAGCGTGGTCAGCAGGCCTTGGGCCGAATCGCCTTGGGCATCGAGCGTGCCGTCGGTGAGGAAGCCGGCGCCCAGCAGCGGGATGGAGTTTTTCAGTCCAGCCGCGGCGTAATCTTGCGTGAACTTGACAGCGCCGCCACCTGCGAAGAAGGTATAGACCGCGTCAGGCTTGATGGAAGCGATTTCGGTCAGCAGAGGCTGAAACTCGACGTTGGGGAAGGGTAGCGTCAAGTGGCGTACGACCTTGCCGCCGGCTTTTTCAAACGACTCTTTGAAGCCATCGGTGGACTCTTTGCCTGCCGCGTAGTTCCAGGAAATGGTGACGGCTGTTTTATGGCCTTCTTCGGCGGCGACCGAACCCATGGCGAAGCCGGGTTGCCAGTTCGAGAACGAAGAACGGAACACATTCTTGCTGCACAGCGGGCCCGTAATGGCGTCGGCGCCGGCGTTAGGAATGATGAGCGTCGTGTCGGAGTCGTTCGCAGCCTTGGCCAGAGCCATGGCGACGCCCGAGTGGACCGTGCCAATCAGGACGTCGACTTGGTCGCGCTTGATCAGGCGGTTGGCGTTTTCGGGGCCCTTCGAAGGGTTGGACTCGTCGTCGACCTTGAAGTACTGGACTTCTTGGCCGGCCAGCTTGCCGCCTTGTTCGTCCACGTACATCTTGAAGCCGTTTTCGATGGCTTCGCCCAGTTTGGCGTACGTGCCGCTATAGGGAAGCATGAAGCCGACCTTGACGGCGGCGAAGGCGCTGCCTGCGCTGAATGCGAGCAATGTTGCCAAGGCAGTGCGGGTGAGGGTTTTTTTCATTGCCTACTCCTGTTTTTATGAAAAAAATAACTTCGGGGATGCGCAAACGAGCGCGTTTCAGACAAGATCGCGAATGAAGTTCGCGACCTCGTTAATGACTGTTTCTGGCTGGTCTTTGTGGGGGGAATGGCGGCAGCGCTCAATGATACAGAGCTTTGCATGTGTTGCAATCCGTTTAATCCCTTGTATTTGCTCTAGTGTTCCGTACTCATCGTCGACGCCCTGAATCGCCAGGATGGGGCAGCGAATCTTATCCAGGTAAGACTCGATATTCCATTGACGGAATTCGGGTTTCAGCCAGATATCGTTCCAGCCCCAGAAAGTAGAGTCCGGGTCATCGTGATAGCGTGCAAGACGTTGCGGCAGATCGGTGTGCAGATACGCGTCGCGTGCCTTTTCGATGCTCTCGATGGAAATATCTTCAACGAATATATGGGGCGCCGCCACCGCGATGGCCCGGACCGAATCGGGATACATGGCTGCGTAAAGCAGTGCAATCGAGCCGCCGTCGCTATGACCGAACAAGATGGGTTTTTCGTTTTGCAAACCCAAGGCTTTGAACAAAGCGGGCAGGGCTTCGCGAGCCTGGTCATGCATGTATTCGACCGGCCATTTTTCATCATGCGGTCGAGGCGTGCTGGAACCGTAAGCATAGCGCGAGAAAACGAGGCCGCGGCAGCCGGTTGCCTCACAAAGCTGTGCCGGCCAATCTTTCCACATAGATGCCGAGCCCAGACCTTCGTGCAGGAAGACGATGAGATCGGCATCCTTTTTTTCGGGTGAGATCAGGTAATACTCGATCTGCATCTGGCGACCCAGCGACTGTATCGTTGCCAGGCCCGCCTCTTGAGTGGAAGCGACGTCGCGCATGTTAGTGGTTCTCCTGCTCACGCAAGCGGAAACGCTGGATCTTGCCTGTGGCGGTCTTGGGCAATTCGTCTACGAAATGGATGGTGCGCGGATACTTGAACGGCGCAAGTTGGCCTTTGACGAAGGCTTGCAACTCTTGCTGGATGCCGTCGCCGGCCGCATTGCCGGAGCGCAGCACGACGAAGGCCGTGGTCTTGACCAGCCCCTGCCCGTCGGTGGCGCCGATAACCGCGGCTTCGAGCACCGCGGTGTGCTGGATAAGGATGTTTTCAACCTCGATGGGGGAAACATACTGGCCGCTGACCTTGATCATGTCGTCACTGCGGCCTGAGTAAGTGTAGTAGCCGTCTTCGTCGCAGACGTATTTGTCTCCGCTCTTGGTCCATTCTCCGAGGAAGGTTGAACAGCTTTTCTGGCGGTTGTTCCAGTACATGAGCGCGGAGCTTGGACCCTTGATGTAAAGGTCGCCGATGGTGCCGCGCGGCACCAGATTGCCTTCGTCGTCGCGCAGCTCTACCTCGTAGCCCGGAACGGGCTTGCCGGTTGTGCCGTAACGCAGATCGTTCTGGCTGTTCGACAAAAAGATGTGCAGCATTTCGGTGGAGCCGATACCGTCAAGGATCTGGCAGCCGAATTGTTGGGTGAAGCGCTGGCCCAGGTCGCTGGGCAAGGCCTCGCCTGCCGAGGCGCAGACGCGGATCGCCACCTCTTCTTTCGAAGGCATGCCCTCGTAGGCCAGCATGCTGGCGTAAAGGGTGGGTACGCCACAGAACACTGTGGGTTTGTTCTCGACCAGGCGTTTGTAAACGGCGGCAGGAGTGGGGCGCTCGTCCATCAATACCACCGTGGCGCCGACCGACAGCGGGAATGTCAGGCCGTTGCCCAGCCCATAGGCAAAGAACAGCTTTGCCGCCGAGAACACGATGTCGTCCTCGCGCACACCAAGCACCGGCTTGCCATAAAGTTCGGCCGTATACCAGAGGTTACAGTGGCTGTGGACCACGCCCTTGGGCTGGCCGGTAGAGCCCGACGAGTAGAGCCAGAAAGCGATTTCGTCAGCTTTGGTCTGCACGGCAGGCACTTCGGGCGCGGCTTGCAAGCGGCTTTCAAGTTCGATGAGGCCTTCCGCCAGTTCTCCCTCGGGGCGGGCCACAACTATGTGCTTCACATCGTGGTTCGCGCTGGACATGGCCTCTTGAATGGTGGGAACCAATTGCGGCGAGACGAACACCGCCTGGCAGCGACTGTGCTCCATCATGTAGGCATAGTCGGCCGGGGTCAGCAAGGTATTGACCGCCACGGGCACGACGCCCGCGTGCAGGGCGCCCAGGAACACCACCGGCCAATCGTTGATGTCGTTCATGGAAAGCAAGATGCGCTCTTCACGCCGAATGTCCAGTTGCTGGAGCAGGCCGGCAAACTTGGCCACGCGCCTGGCCAATTCGCCATATGACAGCTCGCCCTGGCTGTCGATATAGGCCGTCTTGCCGGCACGGCCCGCGTTGAGCTCGGCGATATATTGAGCGAAGTTGAGTTCTGCGGGGCAGGCGTGCATCAGTGTCTCCAGATCTTGCGGACGGACCGTACTGCGGTCCCGGGGTGTTATGTGTTCAAGTGCTGTGGCGGTTTTTCAGGAAGAAATCAGTGCTTGGCAGTCAGGCGGGCCAGTACATCGGGCGCAGCTTGAACGGCTGCCAGGCGGTGATAAAACGCCAAGGCTCGCAAACCGCCAAGCTCTTGGCCGCCGCCGGCCCGGCCCGGACCGCCGTGGTTGGATTGGGGCATGGCGTTGCCGTGACCCGTTTGTACCTTGGCAACCTCGCTGTTTATGACGTGCACCCGGCCGTGGCTTTCGGCCAGCCTCAATGCGGCCTGGGCGAGAAAATCAGCATCCTCGCCATAGACGGACGCTACCAAGGAACCCATGCCGCGGCGCGCCAATTCGTAGGCATGCTCGACATCGCGGTAAGGCATGAGAGTGGCTACAGGCCCGAACACTTCGGTTTCGTGGACCAAGGCCTGGCCATCGGGGTCGCGAGTGCCGAAAAGCATTGGCGGCACGCAAGCGTGGTCCGGCGCATCGGCCAGCACGGTGCTTTGGCTGCGGCCATCGAAGAGAACATCGCAGTGCTCGGCAAGCAATTCGATTCCGTCGATTACGGCTTTCTTTTGTGTGGCGCTGACCAGGCTGCCCATGCGCACCGACTCGTTGCGCGGATCGCCCACGGTAATGGTTTGCAGTTTGTCTGCAATGGCCTTGGCGACGGCATCGTAACTGGCTTCGGGTACGAAAATGCGCCGGATGGCCGTGCACTTCTGACCTGATTTGATGGTGAGCTCGCGGACCACTTCTCGCACCAGCAGGTCGGCGCCGGCGGCTGCGGGGTCAAGGACGGCGCAGTTCACGCTGTCGGTTTCGGCATTGAAGCGCACTCCGTCGTGCTGGATGCGGGGATGCTGGCGCAACAAGGCGGCGGTGTCGGCCGAGCCGGTGAAAGACACCAGATCGAGCCCGTTCAAGGCGTCAATCATTCCTTCCGGTCGCCCGCACACGATGTTCAGGCTGCCTTCGGGCAATATGTCTGCTTCGATGACGTCTTTGATCATTTCGTGCGTGAGCCATGCCGTGGCGGTGGCCGGCTTGACGACGATGGGCACGCCTGACAGCAGGGCCGGCGCGGCTTTTTCCCACAGGCCCCAGGCCGGGAAGTTGAATGCATTGATTAGCAGGGCCACGCCGCGCACGGGCACTTCGATATGCTGGCTGGCGAAGGCATTGTCTTTAGCCAGCGAGCTGCTGTCGCCGTCAAGGTGTACCTGGCCGTCGGTAAGCTTGGAACCGAGCTTGGCGTAGTAGCCCAGCGTATAGATGCTGCCATCCACGTCAACGGCTGTGTCGTTCTTGACTGTGCCGGAGTTTTGCAGCGATATGTCGTAGTACTTGTCGCGATTGGCTTGAAGCACCTGGGCGATTTGGGCCAGCAGGGCGGCGCGTTCGGCATATGTATGTTTGCGCAAGCCGGCTCCGCCTTGGCGGCGGGCAAAATCGTAGGTTGCGGCCATGTCCACGCCTTTGGCGCAGACTACAGCCAGTGCTGTGCCAAGTACGGGGTCGTGCAGCGCCGTGCCCTCGCCGGAGCCTTCCTGCCAGCGGCCTTGAACGTAATTAGGTAGTTTTTTCATAAGTATCCATTGCGGTGGTGGGCGGGTGAGCGATACCCGCCGAAAAGGCGGCTGAACTCAGGCAACCCGGCGCAGCCGGCTTAGTTCTTCGTGAACTCGATCTTGCCTTCGGGCAACAGATAGAGAACCATGGCGCGCCCCTGTGTAACAGTGGGGCTATGAGCGGTATCTGGACCATATACCAGCCAACCCTGCGAATGTCCGTCGAAACGGGCGTCGTTCGAAACCGGCATGATGAGGTCGATTTCACCATTGGGGTGGCTATGATGGGGGCCGGCAAGATTTTCCATGTCGACAACGTCAACGGAATAGCCGTTGAGCTCGGCTGCGGGCTTGATGACGCGCCCATAGCGCACGCCACCGCCTTCATATTGGCACATCCAGCCTTCCTGTGCCGCGGTTCTACAGGTCTCTACAATACGTTGGCATATTTCGCCGTCGTAGGGAAATTGTTGATTCAGTTTCTCTTGAAGGGTTTTGTCGAGGGCCTGGGCGCCGATAAAATCTGTTACTTGGCGGATAAGCCCTCGAAATGTCTCAATGTTGCTCATGATGCATCCTTCTGGGGTTGGTCTGCGGCGTACGGCGTGGCTAAATTACCGTGGGCGTGACCAATATGCTTGTCAGGCTGAAAATTATGCCTTTTCTTCTGCATTGTCAAGCACTATAATGCATATCAACGGCTTTCTAAGGGTTTTTCTGGGTGAAGAATACAGCACAAGCTAAAAAGGTCGGTGTAACGGCCAACACGGAGACAGTGCGTGATGCCTACCTGGTTGCAATGGGCGAACGCGTCCGACGTTTGCGGGCCAGGCGCGGCATGACGCGCAAAGAACTGGCCCGGGCGGCGTCGGTGTCGGAACGCCATTTGGCGAATCTCGAGCATGGCGTCGGCAACGTATCCATTCTGGTTCTGCAAAGCATTTCCAAGGCTTTCAACTGCGCGTTGGCGGAATTGGTCGGCGATGTCACCACCGCCACGCCCGAATGGCTGCTTATCCGCGAGTTGCTCGAGGGGCGTACTGAACAAGAGCTTCAGCTTGCCCGGCAAACCTTGTCCGGGCTTTTTGCGGGCCAGCCCGAAAGGGCTCCTCGCAACCGCTTGCGCCAAATTGCGATGATGGGCCTGCGAGGCGCCGGAAAATCCACATTGGGGCGCATGTTGGCTGCGGATATCGGCTATCCTTTCATTGAGCTCAGCTCTGAAATCGAGCGCGTGGCCGGCTGCGGTATTCTTGAAATCCACAGTTTGTATGGCGCCACCGCCTACCGGCGCTACGAGCGTCGCGCTCTCGAAGAGGCGCTTCAGCTTTACCCCGACATGGTCCTGGCCACGCCGGGGGGGCTGGTGTCCGAGCCTTCAACCATGAACCTGATGCTGGCGCATTGCTATAGCGTATGGGTCAAGGCTACCCCGGAAGACCACATGGCCCGGGTCATGGCGCAAGGCGATTTCCGCCCCATGGCGGGCAACAACGAAGCCATGGCCGATCTCAAAAGCATTCTTGCCAGCCGCGAGGCTTTTTATTCAAAGGCAGATTTCATCTGCTCGACCAGCAATCAATCGCTTTCCGACTCCTTCGAGATATTACGCACGCATATTCGGGAAGCCGCAGGCCTGCCATTAACGGCTGCGTAACTCCCATGCATTTTCATGCATGTTTTTGTTGACGAGAAACTTCGATTGCATTATTATGCATCAACCTTTCACAGATGCAGTAATGTTCGGGCTTCAAATAATCAGGAGATATCGATGAATCAAGTCGCAACCCCCGCGGTCGAGCAAGCCGCCGCAAGCCGAGTCGACTTCCGTACCGACCCTAGTCAGTACAAACACTGGAAGCTGGCTTTCGAAGGCGAAGTCGCCACCCTCACCATGGACGTATCCGAAGAGGGCGGTCTGCGTCCCGGCTACAAGCTCAAGCTCAACTCTTACGACCTGGGTGTCGACATCGAGCTGCACGATGCACTGCAGCGCATTCGTTTCGAGCATCCTGAAGTCCGTACTGTGGTGGTCACCAGCGCCAAAGACCGTATTTTTTGCTCGGGCGCCAATATTTTCATGCTGGGGCTGTCGTCTCACGCCTGGAAGGTCAACTTCTGCAAATTCACCAACGAAACCCGAAACGGCATTGAAGATTCCAGCCGCCACAGCGGCCTGAAGTTCGTCGCGGCCCTGAACGGCGCTTGTGCGGGCGGCGGCTACGAGCTGGCGCTGGCATGTGATGAAATCCTGCTGGTCGACGACCGCTCTTCGTCGGTATCGCTGCCCGAGGTTCCCCTGCTGGGCGTGCTGCCCGGCACCGGCGGCCTTACTCGCGTCACCGACAAGCGCAAGGTGCGTCACGATCGCGCCGATATTTTCTGCACCCTGGTCGAGGGCATCCGCGGCCAGCGCGCCAAAGACTGGCGCCTGGTCGACGATGTCATCAAGCCCGCCCAGTTTGCCGAAGGCGTGCAGAAGCGCGCCGCCGAACTGGCCGCCGGCAGCGACCGGCCCGCAGACGCCAAAGGCGTCGAGCTTACGCCCTTGCAGCGTACCGATTCCGAGAACGGCCTGGCATACAAATATGTCGAAGTTCAAATCGACCGCCAGAAGCGTATTGCCAACCTGGTGGTACGCGGCCCCGAATCCGTGCCCGCCGACATTGAGGCCATTGTGTCCGAGGGTGTGTCGTGGTGGCCTTTGCAGCTGGCTCGCGAACTCGACGACGCCATTTTGCAACTGCGCACCAATGAACTCGACATTGGCACCTGGGTCATCCGCACTCAGGGCGACGTTGCCAAGGTGCTCGAGGCCGACGCCACGCTCGAGCAATTCGCCGATCACTGGTTCGTGCGTGAAACCCGCGGCATGCTGCGTCGCACGCTGGCCCGCCTGGACGTCACCTCGCGCTCGCTGTTCGCGCTGATCGAGCCCGGCTCCTGCTTCGCCGGCACCCTGCTCGAACTGGCCCTGGCTTGCGATCGCAGCTATATGCTTGACGAGCCTGATCAGCCAACAGAAATCGCCGTCAATGCGCTCAACATGGGCGTTTACCCCATGGTAAACGGCCAAAGCCGCATGGCGCGCCGCTTCTACGACGAAGAGCCCGCCATTAGCGCCGTGTCGGCCACCATCGGCAAGCGTGTCAGCGCTGCCGAAGCCGAAGAGCTTGGCCTGATCACCTACGCGCTCGACGACCTTGACTGGGACGACGAAATCCGCATCGCCCTCGAGGAACGGGCCGCGCTGTCGCCCGACTCGCTTACCGGCCTTGAAGCCAACCTGCGTTTCTGCGAAGTCGAGAGCATGGAAACCCGCATCTTCGGCCGCCTGTCCGCGTGGCAGAACTGGATTTTCTATCGCCCCAACGCCTCGGGCGACAAGGGTGCCCTCAAGCTGTACGGCAAGGGCGAGAAAGCCAACTTCGATTGGAACCGCGTGTAAGCGCACGATAAACAGAGCTATTTAGGAGCAAGACATGTCTGGTATCAACTATTCCGAGAAGATTCCCAACAACGTTAATCTGTCCAGCGACCGTACGCTTCAGCGCGCGCTGGAGCACTGGCAGCCCAACTACCTGCAATGGTGGCAAGATATGGGCCCCGAAGCCTCCCAGAACATGGATGTTTATCTGCGCACGGCTGTCAGCGTGCAGCCCGACGGCTGGGCGCACTTTGACTACGTCAAGATGCCCGACTACCGCTGGGGTATTTTCCTGACCCCGCAAGACGGCCAGCGCAAGGTCCATTTCGGCGAGCATATCGGCGAAGACGTCTGGCAAGAGGCTCCCGGCGAGCACCGTGCCAACCTGCGTCGCATCATCGTTACCCAGGGCGATACCGAACCCGCGTCCGTCGAGCAGCAGCGTCACCTGGGCCTGACAGCCCCCTCGATGTACGACCTGCGCAACCTGTTCCAGGTCAACGTCGAAGAAGGCCGTCATTTGTGGGCCATGGTTTATCTGCTGCACCGCTATTTCGGCCGCGATGGCCGCGAAGAGGCGGATGCCCTGTTGCAGCGCAACTCGGGCAGCGAAGACAGCCCCCGCATCCTGGGCGCTTTCAACGAGAAGACCCCCGACTGGCTGGCCTTCTACATGTTTACCTACTTTACCGACCGCGACGGCAAGTTCCAGCTCAGCGCATTGTCCGAGTCGAACTTCGACCCGCTGGCCCGCACGACCAAGTTCATGCTGACCGAAGAAGCGCACCACATGTTCGTGGGTGAATCGGGTGTTTCGCGCGTGCTGCAGCGTACGGCCCAGGTAATGAACGAGCTCAAGACCGAAGACCCCGAAGCACTGCGCAAAGCGGGCGTCATCGATCTGCCCACCATCCAGCGCTACATCAACTTCCACTACAGCGTCACAATCGACCTGTTCGGCGCCGACCAGTCGTCCAACGCCGCCATCTTCTACAGCTCGGGTCTCAAGGGCCGCTACGAAGAAAGCAAGCGCACCGACGATCACCAGCTCAAGAACGACACCTACCGCATCCTCGACGTTCAAAACGGCGAGCTGCGCGAAATCGAAGTTCCCATGCTCAACGCACTTAACGAAGTGCTGCGCGACGACTTCATCAAGGACACGGTGGCGGGCGTGGGCCGTTGGAACAAAGTGCTCGAGAAGCAGGGCATCAACTTCCGCCTGACGGTGCCTCACAAGGCGTTCAACCGCAAGATCGGCACGCTCGCCGGCATTCGCGTCTCGCCAGAAGGCCAGGTGCTTACCGAAGAGCAGTGGAAGAACCACGAAAACGAGTGGCTACCCAGCCCTGAAGATCGCGAATTCGTGGCTTCGCTGATGGGTCGAGTGGTCGAGCCCGGCAAATTCGCCAACTGGATCGCGCCCCCGGTCATGGGTATTAACCGCCAGCCCATCAACTTCGAGTATGTGCGCTTCAACTAAACTTGTATCGTCCTGTTGAACAGGACTTCCGCCGGCCGGCGCATTATGCGCCGTCCGGCGGGCCTTCCAGTGGTCGGGCCTGCCTGAAGTGGCGACTCTGGCGATACGGAGACCTAGAATGACAGTCGAAACCCAAAATCGCGTTATCAAACAACACCTGATCGATCCAGAGATCTGCATCCGTTGCAACACGTGTGAAGAAACCTGCCCGATCGATGCCATTAGCCACGACTCCAACAACTATGTCGTGGACGTCGATATCTGCAATAGCTGCATGGCTTGCGTGCCGCCCTGTCCCACCGGCGCCATCGACAACTGGCTGCGCGTCTTGTCCTCCGAGGCTTACTCGCTTGAAGAACAGTTCAGCTGGAACGAACTTCCGGCCGAGCAAGAGCTGCCCGCAGACGTGGTCGAGGCTCCTGCAGCCGTCGGCGATGCCGCTGCGGCGCCCGACGTGTTGACGCCCGCCGAAGACGACGTAAGCTCTGAGCTTGAGGGGGTGCCTTCCACGGCTTCGGGCGCAAGCATACCGCCCTGGTCGGCGGCCCATCCCTACATCAATCTTTACACGCACAAGAATGCGGCGACCGCCACCGTGGCGGGCAACTACCGCCTTACTGACGCAGACACCGACAACGACATTCACCACATCGTGCTCGATTTTGGCGAACTGCCTTTCCCGGTGCTCGAGGGCCAGTCGATCGCCGTGTTCCCTCCCGGAGCCGACGAGAACGGTCGAGCCTATCATGCTCGACAGTATTCCATCGCCAGCCCGCGCGACGGCGAACGCCCCAACTACAATAATCTTTCCTTGACGGTAAAGCGCGTCACATCGGATTACGACGGTAACCCTGTCACGGGCGTTGCTTCCAATTACCTGTGCGATCTAAAAAAAGGCGATAAGGTCCAGGTGATCGGCCCGTTCGGCAACACTTTCCTGATGCCCAACTTGCCGCACTCGAACTTGATCATGATCTGCACCGGCACGGGTTCCGCGCCCATGCGGGCCATGACCGAGCGTTGCCGCCGGCTTACCAAGAACAAGGCCTTTAATGGTAAGCTGATGCTCTTTTTTGGCGCACGAACCGAGCGTGAGTTGCCGTACTTTGGCCCGCTCATGAACTTGCCCAAAGATTTTATCGACATCAATTTGGCATTGTCTCGAGCAACAGACAAGCCCAAGCGTTATGTGCAAGACCTGATCCGCGAGCGCGCCGCCGAGGTCCTCGAGCTTATCGATGACAGCAACACGTGCATCTACGTTTGCGGCCTCAAGGGGATGGAAACCGGTGTGCTCGATGCCCTTAAAGACGCAGTCGAAGGGGCGGGGCGCAACTGGGACGAGGTCCATGCACAGCTCAGATCGCAAGGGAGGCTGCATTTCGAGACTTACTGACCAATTTCTGGACTGAATCATGAAATTTAGTGAGTTTCGAAATGGCATGGTCATTCACCACGGGCCGGCGGTAATCACTGAGCAGGAAATGCTCGATTACGCCAAGCTTTATGACCCCCAATGGTTTCACACCGACCCGGTCAAGGCCAAAGAGGGCCGCTGGGGCGGGTTGATCGCCAGCGGCTGGCAGACCTGTGGCTTGGCCATGCGCATGGTGTTCGAGAGCGTCTTGCACGATTCCGAATCTTTCGGTTCGCCGGGTGTGGAGCGCGTGCGCTGGATGTTGCCCGTGCGCCCCGACGACGCGCTGCGGCTTGAAATCACCGTCGACTCGGTACGGGTGTCATCTTCGCGCGAAGACCTTGGCATCGTGCGCTGGACGTGGCGTTTGTTCAATCAGCGTGACGAGCAGGTTCTCGAGCTTGAAGTGACCAGCCTGTTCGACCTGGCGGTCGGCCAGTCGTCCTGATTCCGTCGGCGGTCTTGAGCCGCTCTGGCAAATCAAGCGCCTTCGGGCGCTTTTTTGTTTGCATCGCCCAATGGCCCAAGTGCGCTAGAATCGCAAGGCCGGCGCATTTGGCATTGGAGCCGGGGGTTTGAGCGGGAGGGATCGATGACTCCGCAGAAAATGTTGACGATAGAAAGGGCCTTGTTGGAAGGTGTTTTGTCCGACGAGGCCTGGAACGATGCCTTGATGCTGGTGGCAGGCCAGGTTGGAGCCTCTTATGTTTGCGTGACGTCGCAGAACGAGCTGACCAAGCGCCTCGATATCCTGGAGCCCATCAAGCTGCCGCAAAGCGCCATCGAGACCTATGTCAATGAGTTCCAGGCGCTCAACCCGACCAATCTGCTAAAGACCATGCCCACAGAAGGCGGGCAGTACCTGGACTGGGTGGAATTGGGCCATCGTTTCATCGAGCGCAGTCCTTATTACCAGGATTTTCTCAAGTCCTACGGCCTGGGCCACATCATGGCGCATTGCGTGGGTACGTTCGGAACGCAGAGCTGCAACCTCTCTTTGCATAGGCTGGCGGGTGAAGCCGCTTTCGACGCCGGGCAGGCCGCAAGCTTGTCGGCCTTGCATGGCGCTTTGAACCGCAGCTATGCATTGCGCCATCAGTTGCACAGTCTTAAACGGGAGCAAGCCTGGCAGCGGAGGGCGCTGAATGCGCTGAGCTTCCCGGTGATGATCGTCGATGAGGCGTGCGCCGTCCTGCAGGCCAATCGCGCCGCCGAAGCCTGGTTGTCTGAACCGACATGTCCGTTGTCCGTCAAGGACACGGGTTCCGCCCGACAGGCGTTGCTGCATATCGTCCGGCAGGCTCTAGGCGAGTCGGGCGAGCCACCGCGCTTGGCTTCGGTGCGCTTGTCGTTCAATGCGCCCCAAGCGGGCACTACCTGCGTGGCGATCCCTTTGGGTGAAGGCGACGAAGAAACACCGGCCGAACGCTATGACGCCGCGCTGCTGATGGTCTGGCCGGCTCGGCCCAAGGCCCCGGCACTGCAACTCTTGCGGGAAGTATTCGGCCTTAGCCTCGCGGAAGCGCGCGTGGCGGAAATGTTGGCTCAAGGCCATACTCCGCAAAAGATCGCGGAACTGAGGTCGGTCGGAGAGTCCACGGTGCGCTCGCATATCAAATCCATTTTCCACAAGACACATGTGGGCCGGCAGTACGACCTTGCGCGTTTGCTGACAGAGCTTGCCGTGGTGGAAGGGCGGGCGGACTGAGCCTCGTCCAGGCGCCAATTCATCACCGGGCGCGGCCAACAACACCAGGCGGTTTTTCCCCAATTTTGGGGAGGAAAGGCGCAAGCCCAATTCGTAATATGTCCCCTTCGAAGCCTCTGGCGCAAGGCGGTGCCATCATCGCGGCGGCGCAGGCTGGTTGTGGTTGAAGTAAAAAAACAGGGGAAAAGCATGGGGATTACACATAAATTTCAACCTTTGGCGTTGGCGCTTGCTGTTTCGGTCTTGCTTTCGGCGTGTGGCGGTGGAGGCGGAGACGATGAATCGTCCAACCCCGGCCCGCCGCCTCAAGCCTCCGAGCCGGTGGCGGGCGTGCTGTCCTCGCTGCTGTGCAATAGCATTGCCGCCCGGAAGCTTATATATGTCGACGATACGAACCCGCTGTCATCGCCATTGACGGAAACCGGCGAACAGTGCCGTCAAGCGCAAGGTAGCGCCTATGCGGCGATTGTTGATCTGGTCTTGTTCGACAAGGACGGCGCACCGGTGGATTTCGTTCCCGATGCTACGTCGTTCACGCAAGACACCGTCGCGGGTGTGCAGCCCTTCCTCAGCTTCGCAGGTTCCACCAAGATCACCTCGCCAGGGAAGGCAGGCGCCTATTCGGCATTCCTGGCCTTCGACCAGAGCGGCAGCATCTCCGGCACGGATCCCACCAATCAGCGCATTGAGGCCGGCACGCTTTTCCTGCAAAAGAACACTGCGCCGGATGAGACCGCACTGGGGTTTTTTCCAGGCTCCAGTGGCGGGCTGAGCTATCTTGGCTCGTCGCCGCAGGATATGTTCTCGTCCGATACCGGTGAGCAAGCCGAGTTTCTAAAGTCGTTGGCGGGCAAGCAAAATGGCGGTACTCCGCTATATGACGCCTTGGCCAACGCGATTTACGCTACTGAACGGCACTCTCGACGCCCAAATAAAGCCGTAGTCGCGTTCTCGGACGGGAAAGACACTGACAGCAAGCGTACTATCGATAATGTCATTTCCGCCGCCAACAGCGCGGGCATGCCCTTGCACATGTTTGCCCTGGCGGGGGCCGACCAGGACTTTGCCGTCATGCAACGGCTGGCGACCGAAACCGGCGGCGCCATGCTGTACGCGTCATCCGCGCAACAATTGATGGCCGCTTACGGCAGCCTGGGCAATCTGTTGCGCGGAAACATCCCCATTTATCGCCTGGTGATAGGAAATCGCGGCGTCGTGCAGGCCGAGTCTCTGTGTAAAGACCTCCCCGGCGGTGAGTTGCGCACGTGCAATCAGCCTTTCACCATCACGGCCCATACACCGGCCGGAGATATTCCGGTGATGGTCAACTTCACCGTAACCGTCAGGCGTTAGCGCAGGCAGTGATCGCAACAGTCTGCTTGCTGCCTGGCAGACACCCAAAAAAAGCCCGGGCAAAAAAGCCCGGGCTTCGTCTTGGCGGCTTAGGGGGTATCAGAAGAAAGCCTGGAGGCCCGTTTGCGCGCGGCCCAGGATCAGGGCGTGAACGTCGTGCGTGCCTTCGTAGGTGTTAACCACCTCGAGGTTGACCAGGTGACGGGCCACGCCGAACTCGTCGGAAATGCCGTTGCCGCCCAGCATGTCGCGCGCCATGCGGGCAATGTCCAGCGACTTGCCGCAGGAGTTGCGCTTCATGATGGAGGTGATTTCGACGGCGGCCGTGCCTTCGTCCTTCATGCGGCCCAGGCGCAGGCAGCCTTGCAGGCCTAGAGTGATCTCGGTTTGCATGTCGGCCAGCTTTTTCTGGATGAGCTGGTTGGCGGCCAGGGGGCGGCCGAATTGCTTGCGATCGAGCGTGTACTGGCGGGCGGTGTGCCAGCAGTCTTCGGCGGCGCCCAGGGCGCCCCAGGCGATGCCGTAGCGGGCCGAGTTCAGGCAGGTGAAGGGGCCGCGCAAGCCGCTGACGCCGGGCATCATGGCGTCGGCGGGCACTTCGACCTCGTCCATGACGATTTCGCCGGTGATCGAGGCGCGCAGGCCTACCTTGCCGTGGATGGGGGGGGCGCTAAGGCCTTTCAGGCCTTTATCCAGGATGAAGCCCCGAATCTTGCCATCGTCGTCGCCGCCGACCACCTTGGCCCACACCACGAAAACATCGGCGATGGGCGAGTTGGTGATCCACATTTTGGTGCCGCTAAGCTTGTAGCCGCCGTCAACCTTGACGGCTCGGGTTTCCATGCTGCCGGGGTCGGAACCGTGGTTGGGTTCGGTCAGGCCGAAGCAGCCGATCCATTCGCCGGTGGCCAGCTTGGGCAGGTATTTCTTTTTTTGCTCTTCGGTGCCGAACTCGTTGATGGGAACCATGACCAGGGAGGACTGCACGCTCATCATCGAGCGGTAGCCGGAATCGACACGCTCGACTTCGCGGGCGATGAGACCGTAGCATACGTAGTTAAGCCCGGCGCCGCCGTATTCTTCGGGGATGGTGGGGCCCAGCAGGCCCAGCTCGCCCATTTCGCCAAAGATGGAGGCGTCGGTTTTTTCGTTGCGGAAGGCTTCGAGCACGCGCGGCGCCAGCTTGTCTTGGGCGTAGGCCAGGGCGGCTTCGCGCACCATGCGCTCGTCTTCGGTCAGTTGCGAGTCGAGTAAAAGGGGGTCTTCCCAGTTGAAGGACGCCGACATAGTTTGCTCCGTGGAATAAGTTTAGGTTTAAACTATCATAATGTGATTTAACCGCACAGTGCAATTGATAAAAAAGCACAATATAGTGCAATTTACGAACGTAAGAGCGGATGCTGGAAGAATCATGAGGCACGGAATACCCAATCTCGGCGCATTGCAAGCCTTCGAGGCCACGGCCCGGCTGGGTTCGTTTTCGCGTGCTGCCGAAGAACTTTCGCTGACTCATAGTGCGGTATTCAGGCAGGTTGCCAGTCTTGAAGAGCGCCTGGGGGTGCAGTTGTTCACCCGCATCCGGCGGCGTATCGCCCTGACCGACGCCGGGGCTGAATACGCGGCCCGCGTGCGCCACCATCTCGATCAACTCGAGAAGGACACCTTTGGGCTGATCTCGCGGGCCGGCCTGGGCCGCAGCCTGCATATTGCGGTATTGCCCACGCTGGCCACAACCTGGCTGGTTCCCCGCCTGCCCGCTTTCCAGCGCCAGCACGACGACGTATCGGTAAGCCTGTCGGTGCGCACCCGGCCGTTCCAGTTCAATGACCATCCGTTTGACGCCGCCGTGTATCACGCCTCGCAGCTGTGGCCGGGCACCGTGGGCTTCAAGCTGTTCGACGAAAAAGAGCTTGTGCCGGTATGCACGCCCGCAGTGCGCGAGGCCATCGCACGGCATGCCGGCGGCATGGCGGGCGTGCCGCATCTGCACATGATGTCGCGTCCCGACGTTTGGCGCCTGTGGTATCGCGAACAGAAACGCGACTACCCGCCTTCGGTGGGGGCGGGGCCGCGCTACGAGCTGTTTACCATGCTGCTGGCGGCCGCCCAGGCCGGGATGGGGGTGGCGCTGGTGCCCGGTTTCCTGGCCAGGCAGGCCCTGGCCTCGAAAGCCTTGACCATGGCCGATGAAGGCGTGTTGCCGGTGGACGACGCCTATTATTTCAGCTACCCGGCCCAAGACAAGCCATCCGAGGCCTTGCTGGGCTTCGAGGCCTGGCTGCGCGCCGAGGCGGCGCTGCCTATTTGAATACGACTGTACGGTTGCCGTTGAGCAGGATGCGGTGCTCGACATGGTTGCGCACCGCGCGCGCCAGCACGAGTGATTCGACGTCGCTGCCCACACGGGTCAGTTGCCGGGCGCTCATCGAATGGTCGACGCGCTCGATGTCTTGTTCGATGATGGGGCCTTCGTCCAGATCGGACGTGACGTAATGCGCGGTGGCCCCGATGATCTTGACCCCGCGGGCATGGGCCTGGTGATAGGGACGCGCGCCCTTGAAGCTGGGCAAAAAGCTGTGGTGGATGTTGATGGCGCGCCCGGACAGCGCCTCGCAAAGTTCGGGCGACAGAATCTGCATGTAGCGGGCCAGCACCACGAGGTCGACTTCCTGCTTTTCGACAAGCTCGAGTATCTGCTGTTCTTGCCGGCTCTTGCTTTCGGCCGTGACCGGCAGGTGATGAAAAGGAATGTCGTATGAAGCCGCCATGTTCGCGAAATCATTATGGTTCGACGCGATTGCGGCGATCTGCACCGGCAGTTGCCCGCTATGAGTGCGAAACAGCAGATCGTTCAGGCAATGCCCTTGGCGACTGACCAGGATCAATAACCGCGCCTTGCGATTGGCGTCATGGATGCGCGCATCCATGCTGAAGCGCGTCGCTACAGAGGCGAAACTTTCTTCTAATGACTCGACTGTGGAGGGCAGGGGCAATTTGAAATGGACCCGCAGGAAGAATCGCTCTTCTTCGATGTCGCCGAATTGCTGTGCGTCAATGATATTGCCGTGCAGGCCGAGAAGCCAGCCCGTGACGCTGTGGACGATGCCGATGCGGTCGGGACAGGATAAAGTAAGAATGAAGTCGTTCATGGTCAAGCGTCGTGTAGCGTTGCCGAGCCGGCTGCGGCTCGGGTCAGTGATCGGACAAGGGATCGTGTGAAGGGGTCAGGTCGAAGTCGCCGGCATGGTAGACCAGCGGCTGGTGTGCAGCGTGCCCGCAGCGCTCGACCTGGCCAATGAAGATAACGTGGTCTCCCGCTTCGTGTCGGCAAAGGTTGTAGCACTCGAACCAGGCGGCGCAGTCGGCGCTGTCCAGCATAGGAACGCCGCCGGGCGAGCCGGCAAGGGTTACGCCGGCAAATCGTTCTGCCTGGGAACCGCTGGCGAACTTCCGGGCCAGGGGCAGTTGTCGAGCCGACAACACGTGGATGACGTAGCGTTCGGAGCGATCGAAATGCCCCAGCGATGCGGCCTTCTTGGTCAACGTCCAGGATACCAGCGGTGGATCAAGCGATACAGAGTTGAACGAGCTGATGGTCAGGCCGATGGGTCGCCCATCGCTCTGGTTCTGCGTCATGACGATGGTCACGCCGGTGGGGAACCTGCCGAGGGCGGAACGAAAGAAAGCAGCGTCGAAATCGGGTGCGTGTGCAGTCATAAACCGTGTTCAGGGAGCCAGGCGTGTAACTTGCCACTGGCCGAGCTCGTCGCGCTGATATACCAGCCTGTCGTGCAGGCGCGAGGGGCGGCCCTGCCAAAATTCGACCCGATCGGGCAGCAGCCGGTAGCCGCCCCAATGCGGTGGGCGGGCGGGTTTATCGCCCAGAGATTCAGCAAATTCGCGCGTACGCGTCTCGAGTTCCTTTCGGCTGATGGGCTGGCTTTGGGGCGAGGCCCATGCTCCGATGCGCGAGCCCAGCGGCCGGCTATCGAAGTATTGGTCGGATTCTTTGGCGCTGATTTTTTCCACTGGGCCTTCAAATCGCACCTGGCGTTCTAGCTGAGGCCAGAAGAACAGCAAACTGGCGTGGGGCTGCACGGCCAGGTCATGGCCTTTACGCGAGTGGTAATTGGTAAAGAACACCAGCCCCTGTTCGTCTATTCCCTTGAGCAGTACGATGCGGGCCGAGGGGCGGCCTTCGGCATCGGCGGTGGCCAGGGTCATGGCGTTGGGCTCGATGGCGTTGGCTTGAACAGCCTCGTCGAACCAGAGCGAAAACTGATTCAACGGCGAGGCCGACAGCGAGTTCTCGAGCAACACGCTTTTTTTGTAGATCTGGCGTAGATCGGCAATGGACATGGGTGAAATAACAGGGCGGGACGTTTTTTCGTCGAAAGAACTATTCTACCCGCTTGGCCGGTTTCGAGACCGGACGCATGGGTAGATCAGCTTGCTGTTGCCGAGAGAGACTTCAATTCCCGTACGAGGGCGTCCAGCTTGCGGTCGTGGATGCCGGCGTCTTCGAGCGCGTGAGCGGTCTCTAATACATATTCGATACATGAGCCGTATACGCCGTGGGCGTCGCGAACGATGGCGACGAGCTGTTCATGTGTCAGGTCGCGAACGTAGGCGTCTTGACTGCGGTCCATCACGAAAGACAGTGCCTGAACATGGCCGGACTCGCTTGCGCAGCTTAGCCATTTGGGAAGATAGGCGCCGCTGGGCATTTCGCGTACCCACAGTTGGGTGAGCGTGTGCGGGACTTCTTCCGCGGGGATGCGATAGACCATGCCGCGGCATGAGCCGCCGATGTCGAGCCCGAACACCAGGCCGGGTCGTTCGGGAGTGCCGCGATTGACGTGCGACCACAGGCATAGCGAGCGGTGATAGCCACGCAGCAGGGCTGGTCGGCTTTCGGTGAAGTTGAATTCGGGGCGCCAAATTAGGGAGCCATAGCCGTACACCCATAAATCGTCGCGACCATTCCAATGGGCGAGCGAGGCATCCAGCGAGGCTTTACGCTGCTCGTCGGTTAGCAGGCGGAAGCTGGCGCCGGATGTGGCGAATAGGGTTTCGAGCGAGTCGGAGGAAGTCACGGCAATAAAGACGGTGATGAGCGCTTGGGCTAAAAGGGCGGCCTGGCGCGTGGTCTAATGTTCAGTTCAATTGCAAACCATGATTCTATACCTTGCGTCTCGGGTCAAATCGGGGAACAAGGGCATGCAGCGATATATGGATATATCTGAAGCTGATGTGGGTGCCGGCCCAGGGCCGGACCAGGCAGACCTTGAGCGCCGATTCGGCGGGCTCGAGCGCCTCTACGGGCCGGAAACGCTACGCAAGTTGGCGGGTGCGCACGTGGCGGTGGCGGGCATCGGCGGGGTAGGGTCCTGGTGCGCGGAGGCGCTGGCGCGGTCGGGAGTGGGACGCCTGACATTGGTCGACATGGATCATGTTGCGGAGTCAAACGTCAATCGGCAGCTGCATGCGCTTACTGAAACCCTGGGGCAATCTAAAGTCAACGCGATGGCGGCGCGGGTGCGGGGCATCAACCCGCACTGTGGGCTGCATCTTATCGATGATTTCGTGACACCGGAAAATGTGGCCGATGTTTTAGCCGCGGATTTGAATGTGCTTATCGATTGTACGGATCAGGCAAGCGCGAAGATAGCGATGATTCTGGAGGCGCGGCGCCGCAAGCTGCCCATTGTGGTGTGCGGCGGGGCAGGGGGGAAGACGAACGTGCTGGCCCTGCGGGCCGGAGACTTGTCCACTGCATTGAATGATGCATTATTGGCGAAGCTGCGCAATACGCTGCGGCGTCACCATGGGTACCCGAAGGGGGCGGATGCTAATGGCAAGGCGCTGAAGCGTGTGCCTCGCATGGGGGTGCGTGCCTTGTGGTTCGATCAGCCGGCTATCTTGCCGGAGCAGTGGACGGATACTCAGCCTCGAGAGCTTGGGGGCGTGGGATTGCAGGGGTTGTCGTGCGCGGGCTATGGGTCGGCAGTGGCGATCACGGGGTCAATGGGGATGGCGGCTGCGGCTGAGGCGATTCACTTTATTGGCAATGGGAAGTTTGCGGTTTGATCGTTCTTGAGCCGGCGCGGGGTGGGGCTGTGTAAAGGGGCGCCGCTCCCTGCGGCCGGCTTTGCCGGCTTCCCTCCCACCCTGTCAATTTTGGGGCGCCCGAAAAACTCGCGGGCGGCGGACCAGTGGTCCGCCAAGCTGCCCGCTCAAACAGTTCCGGGCTTGCCTCCCCAAAATTGACAGGGTGCTCGGCTTGGTCGGACGTCGCCCCTTTACACAGCCCCACCCCGCGCCTCATGATGCCTAGAACTGTGAGAACTCACGAGTCGTTGTGACATGGTCGTTCATGGGCAGCCTTCGAGCAAGGCACCGGCCGCTCCAACCAGTACCCGCAGCGCGGGGGCGGATTTAGAACCAACGGCGCCACAAAGAGGTTAGTTAGCCTGCGCCTCGGACACTACAGATCCGGTGGTTTGCATGAACTCGGCCAGTACCGTCCCCGTATGCGACGTGTCCTTCAGTTCCATGACATGCTCCGGTGTTCCTGCCGCGACCAGGCGGCCGCCGCCGGTTCCGCCTTCCGGGCCCATGTCTACGATCCAGTCCGCTTCGGCGATTACGTCCAGGTTGTGTTCGATCACCACTACCGTGTTGCCAGCTTCGACCAGGCGGTGTAATACGTGGATCAGTTTTTCGACGTCGGCCATCGACAGACCCACTGTCGGTTCGTCCAAAACATACAAGGTATGTGGAATTCGCGAGGCTCGGCCGGTTTTTATCACCCCGTCAGTCAGCCTGGCCTTGGTGAGTTCGGTAACCAGCTTGATTCGCTGCGCCTCGCCACCCGAGAGAGTGGGCGAGGGCTGGCCCAAGGTCAGATAACCCAAGCCGACGTCCTGCATCAATCTCAAGGGGCGCCATATGCGTGAGTGCGCGGCGAAATACTCGATGGCGTCGTCCACTTCGAGCTTCAGGACCTCGCCCGCGTTCTTGTTCCCCCAGGTAACGCCGAGGGTGTCGCGATTGAAGCGTTCGCCATTGCACGCGTCGCAAGGTACTTTTACATCGGGCAGGAAGCTCATTTCTATCGTGCGCATGCCCTGGCCTTCGCAGATGGGACAGCGACCGTCGCCGGTGTTGAACGAGAAGCGCGCGGCGGTCCAGCCGCGTACTCGAGCATCGCGCGTCTCGGCAAACAGTTTGCGCACATCGTTCCAGAAGCCGACGTAGGTGGCCGGGCAGGAGCGGGGCGTCTTGCCAATGGGGGTTTGGTCGACTTCAAGCACCCGGTCGATGGGTTCCCAACCTTCGATGCCGACGCAGCCTTGCCAACTGACCTCACCCCGGGAAGCGACTGCGTGGGCGAGATTGTCCAGCAGAACATCTCGTGCCAGAGTGGATTTGCCCGAGCCCGAGACACCGGTGACGACGCTGAGGCGGCCGATGGGAATATGGGCGTCGACATTGTGCAGGTTGTGCAAGTGGGCGCCGCGTACGGTGATCATGGCCGTGTTGTCGTCAACGGGGCGGCGCGGCTGCAAGGGATGGACGAGCGGATGGCGCAGGTATTTTCCCGTCAGAGAATCCGGCGATTCCATGACTTCGTGCACCGTGCCTTGGGCGACCACGCGTCCGCCACGCACGCCTGCGCCAGGGCCGATGTCGATAACGTGCGAGGCGCGCCGTATGGTGTCTTCGTCATGCTCGACCACCACAAGCGTGTTGCCGTTCTTCTCGAGCCGGGCCAGGGCGTTGAGCAGGATGCGATTGTCACGCGGGTGCAGTCCGATGGTGGGTTCGTCCAGCACATAGCAGACGCCCTGCAGGTTTGAGCCTAGTTGGGCGGCAAGGCGAATGCGTTGTGCTTCGCCGCCCGAAAGGGTGGGTGCGGCGCGGTCAAGGGCCAGGTAGCCCAGGCCGACCTCTTGCATGAAGTCGAGCCGGCTGCGGATTTCCGTCAGGATGTCGCGGGAAATCTCTTCTTCGCGCCCGCGCGACACCAGGGCCCTGAAGAATGTGTAGGCCTCGGAAACGGACAGTGCGGCAAACTGAGCAATGGAACGGTCCCGCCACAGGAAGGCGCGGGCGACTCGGTTCAGGCGCTCGCCATCGCAGGTGGGGCAGGTGGGGGCGGGGCCGTCATACCAGGCGTTCCAGCTTGTCTCCTCGCCGGTCTGCTCTGCGTCGAATCCTTTTAATTGCAAGCCGGTGCCGAAGCAGCCCGGGCACCAGCCGTGCTTGGAGTTGTATGAGAAAAGGCGAGGATCAGGTTCGGGAAAGCTGGTTCCGCAGCAAGGGCAGGCCCGCTTGACCGAGAAGCTCAGGGTCTGCAGAGCCGAATCGTCCAGGCCGCCGGCGCGGCGCGCTTCGATTGAATCCGCTGTGTCGGCGGTAAGGCCGGGCAGGACGTTCAAGGCGCCGTGCCCATGTTCCAGCGCTTGGCGTATGGCCTGGCGTAGCTGTAGTTCATGACGCGGGTCAATCACCAGGTCGGCGATGGGCAGTTCTATGGTGTGTTCTTTGTAGCGATCAAGGCGGGGCCAGGGCGAAACAGGGATGAACTCGCCGTCCACGCGCAGATGGGTGTGGCCCTTGGAGGCCGCCCATTTTGCCAGGTCGGTGTAGTAGCCCTTGCGCGCGGTTACCAGCGGCGCCAGAAGGCCGATATGCTGGCCCTTGTAGTCTCGCAGAAGCTGGGCGGCGATCTGCTCGGCCGTCTGCGGCTGCACGGGTACGTGGCAATCGGGGCACATCTGGGTGCCAAGCTTGACATACAGCAGACGCAGGAAGTGATGGATCTCGGTCATGGTGGCGACCGTGGACTTACGGCCGCCCCGGCTGGTGCGCTGCTCGATCGCCACGGTGGGTGGGATGCCGTAGATGGCGTCGACGTCGGGCTTTCCCGCCGGCTGGACGATGGCGCGCGCGTAGGCGTTAAGCGATTCGAGATAGCGCCGTTGGCCTTCGTTGAACAAGATGTCGAATGCCAGTGTGGATTTGCCTGAGCCCGAGACGCCCGTGACGACGGTGAAGGTATTGCGGGGAATGGAAACGTCGATTCCCTTCAAGTTGTGTTCGCGCGCGTTGACGATGTCTATGCTGGGCGCCGCGTCTCGGCCCCGGCGCAATACTGATTGCAGAGGCGTGCCGCGTTCGTCGGAATAAGAGAGCGCCGGCTCAGTCACTTTGGCGGCGCGATCGGCACCGGAGGAGCCTGGGGCGGGCGATAGCACGTCGTCGGCGTACTCGCTCAACGCCCGACCGGTATACGAGGCGGGGTTGTCCATAAGCTGGCGGGGCGTTCCTACGCCAACGATGCAGCCGCCCGCGTCGCCGCCCTCCGGGCCCAGGTCTATCAGCCAGTCGGCGGCCCGAATGACGTCCAGGTTGTGCTCGATAATCAATAGCGAGTGACCGGCCGCGAGCAGCTTGCGGAAGGCGCGCATCAGGCGGGCGATGTCGTCAAAATGCAGGCCGGTCGTGGGTTCGTCGAACAGGAACAGGCTGCCCTTCTTGGCCACCTTGGCGGTGGATATGCCGCCGCGGGCGGCCGCGGCCAAGTGGCCGGCCAGCTTGAGTCGCTGTGCTTCGCCCCCGGATAGAGTCGGCACGGGTTGGCCCAGGCGGACATATTCCAGCCCAACGTCCGCCAATGGGGCCAGTCCGTACTGCACATCGCGCAGCCCATTGAAGAACTCCAGCGCTTCGCTGACGGTCATGTCCAGCACTTGGTCGATGGATGCGCTGCGGCCAAGGTGTTCGACCCGCACTTCCAGTACTTCGGGCCGGAAGCGCTTGCCGTCGCAATCGGGGCAGCGTAGGTAGACGTCGGAAAGGAATTGCATTTCGACGTGCTCGAAGCCTGTACCGCCGCAAGTGGGGCAGCGGCCGTCGCCGGTGTTGAAGCTGAAGGTGCCCGGTGTATAGCCGCGCTCTTTGGCCAGCGGCGCTTGCGCGAAAAGCTTGCGTATTGCGTCGAACGCGCCGACGAAGCTGGCGGGATTCGAGCGGGCCGTCTTGCCGATGGGAGTCTGGTCGACCATGACGACGTCGGCGATTTGCTCGGCGCCCAACAGGTGGCGATGCGCTCCCGGCGCCTCGACCGGTTTGCCCTGCTGCTTGAGCAAGGCGGGATAAAGCACATCTTGCACCAGGGTGGATTTGCCCGACCCCGATACCCCGGTCAGGCACACCAGGCGGCCCAATGGAATCGACACGGAGATGTCTTGCAGATTATTGGCGGTGACACCTTCCAGCAACAGGCGCGGCGTGTTGTCGGCTACCGGCATGGGCCGGGGCGCTTCGACGGACAGCCTGCCAGCCAGATAGTCGCCGGTAAGAGTGTGGCTGTTGCGCAGGCCTTCGGGCGTGCCATCGAAAATGATCTGGCCGCCGCGTTCGCCTGGTCCGGGGCCCACGTCCATGATGCGGTTCGCCGCCGCCATGACTTGCGGGTCGTGTTCGACGACGACCAGGGTGTTGCCATTGTCGCGCAGACGATGCATGACCTGGACTATGCGATGGATGTCCCGAGGATGTAGGCCGATGGACGGTTCGTCCAGCACGAACAGAGTATTGACCAACGAGGTGCCCAGCGCTGTGGTCAGGTTGATGCGCTGGACCTCGCCGCCCGAGAGCGTACGGCTTTGCCGGTCGAGAGACAGGTAGCCCAGGCCCACGTCGCACAGGAACTTGAGGCGGGACCGCACTTCATCCATCAGCAGGTCGATGGCGGCGTCCATTTTGTCGCCAAAGCTTAGCGTGTCAAAGAAATTGCGCACCCTTTCGATGGGAAGGCCCATCAGATCGTGGACGCTCAGGCCCGGAAGCTGGTCGAGTTGCTCACGCGTCCAATGCGCATGGACGGGCATGAACCGGGGATAGGAATTGTCCGGCGTCGCGCGCTCATCTCCCAGGCGCCACAGTGTGGTGTCGGGCTTCAGCCGCGAGCCGCCGCAGGCGGGGCAGGGCGTGTAGCTTCGATACTTGGATAGCAGGACGCGTACGTGCATCTTGTAGGCTCGCGACTCCAACCAGTCGAAAAAGCGCTGGGCGCCGTACCACTGCGTCTTCCAGGCGCGGGGACCGCCCTTCCAGTCTGGCGTGCCGCCCACCACCCATTCTTTTTCGGCCTCGCTCAAGTCGTGCCAGGGCACGTCCAGGCGCACGCCGGCCGCAGGGGCGTATTGCTCCATCTCGGTCTGGCATTCTTTATAGCTTTTCGTTTGCCATGGCTTGACGGCGCCGTCGCGCAAGGTTTTCTTTTCGTCGGGAACAACCAGGCCGTAGTCGATGCCCATCACGCGGCCAAAACCCCGGCAAGCCTCGCAGGCGCCCAAAGGAGAGTTGAAGGAAAATGCGCTGGGCTGGGCCTGGGTATATTCGATATTGCAGTGTGCGCAATGCAGTTGGTTGCTGAAGCGCCATGCCGTCTCGGTGTCGCTGTCTGGCTGTGAAGCGTAGATGGTCAGGTGGCCGTTGCCTTGTTTCAGCGCCGCATCCAGCGCTTCCATGACGCGCTCGGACTCGGCATTGCCGAAGCGGAAGCGATCCTGAATTACGTGCAGCACACGCAGTTTTTCGGGCTGGGCCGCAGCCTTGGAGCCGCTCTTGCCCCGTTTCTTTGCTGGGGCCTGGGCCGGCGCACGCACACTTTCTTCGTGATGGATGCGCGTATAACCCTGCTGGTTCAGGTAGCCGACCACTTCATCTTCGGTAAAGTTGGCGGGTATCGTCACTGGAAACGTGATGGCCAGTCGCGGATCGTCGGCCTGGGTCAGTTCGGTGAGCCGCGCAAATATCGACTGGGGGCTGTCTCGCTCGACCTGGCGGCCGCAGCATTGGCAGTACAGCCGGCCCAGTCGCGCGTACAGCAGCTTGAGGTGATCGTTGAGCTCTGACATGGTGCCGACCGTGCTGCGCGAATTGCGCACCGGGTTGACCTGATCGATGGCGATGGCCGGCAATATGCCCTCGATGCGGTCCACCTGAGGCTTGTCCATGCGGTCGAGGAACTGGCGGGCGTAGGGCGAAAAGGTTTCCACGTAGCGCCGCTGGCCTTCGGCATAGAGTGTGTCGAAGGCCAGAGAACTCTTGCCCGAGCCCGACACGCCGGTCAGGACGGTAAGTTCGCCCGTGTTGATGGTGACATCGAGGTTCTTGAGGTTGTTCTGGCGCGCGCCGAAAATGCGAATATGTGAACTCATGACGATATGGTATGACTTTCGCGCCCGGATTGCCTTGGAGCAAGACATTTTGAGGAAAGTACCGGTGTACGATAGAATGAGGGGTTATTCCAGAAGTTTATTTTACGGGAGCTGTCAATGGCAGAAATCAAACGGACGCGGCGCAATACGCTAGAGCGTCGGTGCTTGGGCAAGGCCTTTAAGCGCCTTTTTGTGAACTCGCCCAAGGGTGTTTTCAAAATGCTCGAGAAAGTGAAGCGCGCTTAATCTGTGTCTTCATGTTGCAAAGGCAAAAAAACCATGAGTTTTCCGCTCATGGTTTTTTTTTGGCCTATCATGAGTTCATGCATGCGGACGGGCATGAGCAAATTGACGATGCATAACGAAAACAATTATGTCCTCTCGACGCCATCTTTTCACCGTACTTACTCCAACATACAACCGTGCCCATACACTGGCGCGGGTGTACGACTCTCTGGCTGAGCAAACCTTCCAGGATTTCGAATGGCTGGTGGTCGACGACGGGTCTACTGACAACACGCGCGAGCTTGTCATGGGCTGGCAGCAGCGGGCCAGTTTCCCCATACGCTACGAGTGGCAGCCGAATGCGCATAAAAAAGCAGCGTTCAATCGGGGCGTGCGGGAAGCGCGCGGCGAACTGATTGTGGCGCTCGACAGTGACGATAGCCTCGACATGAACGCACTCTATGTCATGGCGCAGGCATGGAGCGCGATGGAGCCTTCCGAGCGGTCGACTTTCGTAGCCATTACCGGCTTGTGCGCCCGCCCCGACGGGCACATCGTGGGCGACATGTTTCCTGCCGACGTCTTCGATACCACGGCCATCGACATGTCTTTCAAGCATCACGTCAAGGGCGAGAAGTTCGGCTGCATGCGCACCGACGTGCTAAGGCGCTTTCCCTTTCCCGAGGATATTCCCGGCTTTGTTCCCGAAAGCCTGGTGTGGCGCGCCATGGCGCGTGCGGGCTATCGCACCCGATTCCTCAATCAGGTCTTTCGCGTGTATTTCGAAAGCGGCGGCGAAAGTGGCGATACGCTTACACACCACAGCCGTGAGACAGGCGGTGCGCCTCATGCGCAAGGCTTATGGCTGCTGGCGCGCGATACCGTCGTCGAGTGCCTGCCCTGGTTTCGCTATCGGCCGCAAGAATTCCTGGCTGCAGCCGCCCGCTATACCCGCTTTGCGCTGCACGTAAAACGAAACGGCCAGCAGCTTCCACGTGGACGCTCTTTATCCGGTTTGCGCAGTCGGCTGCTGGTTGCGTTGATGTGGCCGGTCGGCGCGGCGCTTTACTTGCGGGATATCCGGGCTTCACGGCCGCAGGCCTTGGGCGTGAAGGCCCGAGCCGGGCGGCATTGAAGCGGGGCGCGCAGTGTACGCGCCAAGCCGTGGTTCCTGTAAATTAAGGCCGCATCCGGCGGGCAGCCATATTTAGTGCAGGGTGGGAGGCAGCCCGGACGGTTCCGGGTTTATGCCATCGTCGATTTCGTTGTCGTCGTCAAGGGGCGGCGGCTCATTACCCAGCGCGAATGGGAGCATGGTGCCCAGGTCGTCGCTCCAGGCCACTTCGTCGCCTTCTTCGTCAACCTTGATGAAGCGAACGCCCTCGATGTCGGATAGCTGGATGGCCCATAGATATCTGCACTGATAGACCTCGTCCTTTGCCATGTTGAGGCCGCCTTTATTGCCGACGATGCGTGAGCCAGGGCCGCCTACCTGCACGGTTACCAGTTCGCGCGCGTCTTCGTTGGTTTCGAGCGGAACAGCAAACAGCACCCATTCGAACCCGGTTTCGCCGGCGTCAACCACTTCTGCCAGTACCGGCTTGCCCATGTAGGCGCTTAGCGCGTCGGCCGTGCGGCCCAGCATGTCGAGCTCGTCGGGGGTGAAAATGAGGGGAGTGTCTTGGTCGGGTATGGACATGATGGTCGGAGTTTGAAAGCGGCTTTCATTTTAGTCCATGTCGGCTTTATTCCGGGACTCGGCCTACAATCTGTCTTTTCCAAGCATATCCAATCAAACTGAAGTCATGGCCCAATACGTCTTTACAATGAATCGGGTCGGCAAGATCGTGCCTCCCAAGCGGCAAATCCTGCGCGACATCTCTCTATCCTTTTTTCCCGGCGCCAAGATCGGCGTCCTGGGCTTGAATGGCGCGGGCAAATCGACCTTGCTGCGCATCATGGCAGGCGTAGACCGCGAGATCGAAGGCGAAGCCATTCCGATGCCCGGCATCAAAATCGGCTATCTCGAGCAAGAACCCGTGCTTAATGCCGAGCACACGGTGCGAGAATCCGTCGAAGAAGGCCTGGGGGAACTGGTTTCAGCCCGCAAGCGGCTGGACGAAGTGTACGCCGCCTATGCCGAGCCGGACGCGGATTTCGACGCCCTGGCGGCCGAGCAGGCCGAGCTCGAGGCTGTCATCGCCGCCGCTGCTTCCAGTGGATCAGACGATATTGAACATCAAATGGACATTGCCGCCGATGCGCTGCGGCTGCCGCCGTGGGAAGCCGTGGTCGGTAATTTGTCGGGGGGCGAGAAAAGGCGGGTGGCGTTGTGCCGCCTGTTGCTGGCCAAACCCGACATGTTGCTGCTGGACGAGCCCACCAACCACCTGGATGCAGAAAGTGTCGAATGGCTCGAAGTGTTCCTGCGCAAGTTTCCCGGCACGGTCGTGGCGGTTACCCACGACCGCTATTTCCTCGACAATGCCGCCGACTGGATTCTTGAACTTGACCGCGGTCACGGCATTCCCTGGAAGGGCAATTACACCTCGTGGCTTGAGCAGAAAGAACAGCGTCTCAAGCAAGAAGAAGCCGCCGAATCGGCCCGCCAACGCACCATCGCAAAAGAACTCGAGTGGGTAAGGCAAAACCCCAAGGGACGCCAGGCCAAAGCCAAGGCCAGGTTGTCCCGATTCGAAGAGCTTTCATCGCACGACTACCAGAAGCGCAATGAAACACAGGAAATCTTCATTCCGGTGGCCGAGCGTCTGGGCAATGAGGTGATCGAGTTCCAGAACGTGTCCAAGGGCTTCGGTGACCGGCTGTTGATCGACGATCTCAGCTTCCGGGTGCCTGCCGGGGCCATTGTCGGCATCATCGGCGCCAACGGCGCGGGAAAGTCCACTTTGTTTCGCATGATTGCGGGCAAAGACCAGCCCGATTCGGGCGAGGTCAAGATCGGCCAGACGGTGCAGCTCGCCTACGTGGATCAATCGCGCGAGTCGCTGCCCGACGAAAAAACCGTATTCGAGGCCCTGTCTGACGGTGCCGACCTGATCACCATCGGCAAATTTGAAATGTCGTCGCGAGCCTACCTGGGCCGCTTCAACTTCAAGGGCGGAGACCAGAACAAGCGGGTGGGCAATTTGTCGGGTGGAGAGCGCGGTCGTTTCCACCTGGCCAAAACGCTTATTTCGGGCGGCAACGTGTTGCTGCTGGACGAGCCTTCCAACGACTTGGACGTTGAAACCCTGCGCGCCCTCGAAGACGCTTTGCTCGAATTCGCCGGTACGGTCATGGTAATCAGCCACGACCGTTGGTTTCTCGATCGCATCGCCACTCATATCCTGGCTTTCGAGGGAGACTCACAGGTGGTGTTCTTCGATGGCAACTATCAAGAATACGAGGCTGACAAACGCGAACGCCTGGGCGAGGAAGCCGCCAAGCCGCGGCGTTTACGCTACAAAGCCTTGAAGTAGTGTTGGTTACAGTTGTCAGTTTTTTGTAAGTGATCACAAGGTGAAATCACCGCGCGATGCGAATATTTACCGACCGGTGTCTCATGACAGAGGCCTTGCGCGGTCGGGCGATTGTTTAGCGTTGATTTGAGTCTTTAAGCGTTGCCTCGAGGCGGCCAATCTACTTAAGGCGGTTGTATCTACTCAAGGCGGTCATTCCCGTCGTGGTCGTCTCGTGCCTGGGCAAGCTAATTGCTGGTTTCCTGAAATAGACTTGGGCGCGCGCCCTGATACAGCATTTTCTGATGCTAACAATTGGGCTTTTCCAAAGGCGTCAAACCGGTTAAGGTGAATCCAAGACTGTTAAAAAACGGGAGTACACACATGAAAGCGCATCAATTTACCAAGTGGGCGGCCATTGGCTTGGTGGCGATAGCCACTGCGGGATGTTCCTCTTGGGACAACATGAGCGGTCGCCAGAAAAGCACTGTCACTGGGGCGGGCGTTGGTGGTGTTGCCGGCGCGGTGATCTCCAACGGCGGCGTGCTTGGCACGGTCGGCGGCGCCGCAATCGGCGGTGTCATCGGCGACCAGATAGGTAAAAACCGGTAAATGCCAAGCGGCTAACGGATACTCAGGCGCCAGAACGACGAATCACGTAATAATAGTTGGTCGTCTGCGACGCGCTGCACAGAAGGCGATCAGGTGCTGTAGCGATTTTTTTAGCGCTTCGGCGTGCAAGTCGCCTTCCAGGAACGTACGTTGCCGTTCTTTTGCCATGGCAAGAAGGCCGCTGACTTTGTCGCGGCCTTCTGGCGTAATGCACACCCAGGTTGTGCGTCGATCACCCGGAGCCTTTGTGGTTAGGACGTCACCGCTTGTCACGAGCCGCTGGATGAGCCGGGTTAGTGACGGTAGCGGGATTAGAGTTAGCTCGGCTATCTGTGACATCGCCATATTGTCGACATCATGCAGCGTAGCCAGAACGCGCCAATGTAGAACAGGCAGGCCGGCGCGAGTAATGTCTTCATTGAATTCGGCCGATACTGCAGCGCTCGCGCGAGCTAAAAGTGCGGCCAGATACTCATCGAAAAAATGCCCGGTGAACATCTCGGCATACATTTTCTCTACTTCTTTGTCGCTGGGCCGTGGATAAGCGGGTACTGAGAACGGCAGTTTCGATGGCCGACGGGCGCGTTGCCTTGTCTTGGGGGCGGGAACTATGGGTTGTTCAGGAGAATCCATGCGTTTATTTTGCCTTAAGTCGAGATCTCGTATTTAGCGGTGTGCTGATTTGCGAGCAAGGAATGCCAGGCCTTTGTCCAGACTAAATCCAATCAACGACATAATGATAATGGGCACGAACATATCGGCGCTGCGAAAACTACGGGACGCCGACACCAGCACATGGCCCAAACCATTGGTAGAGGCCAGCATTTCTGCAAGCAGGACGACGATGCAAGCGATAACCGCGCCGATTCTTATCCCTGTGAGGACAGCGGGCAAGCACGCCGGCAGAACAATTTTATATACGCTGCTTAAGCGGGTAGTGCCCATCGACGAGGCAGACCAAAGCAGTTTGGAATCCATTAACCGTACGGCTTGAAAAGTGGCGATCAGAATCGGAAACAATGCGTCGATAGCGACCAAGGCTATTTTTGGAGCATGATCGAAACCCAGGGTCAACAACAGTGCCGGGTAGAGCGCAATTTTAGGCAATGGGGCAAGTATGCCGATCACGATTTCCAGTATTTTCGACGTGGGTCGGTACATCGAAGCCATAATGCCAACGACTACGCCGATAACGATGGCCAAGGTCAGCCCGGCCGCCAAGCGTTGCAGTGTGGTGCCTAGTTGCGTGAGCAGATAGGGGTCAGTTAAAAATACAAAAAACCGTGAGGCAATGGTCGAAACCGACGGCAGCAGCGCCGGCGGAATGGCCTCCATGCGACACGCGGCCTCCCAAATAGCCAGTACCGTGAATATCGAGATTAGGCCCAGCCAGCGTGGGGGGGAGGTTGCGGCTTCGTTCATCGCGAGGCTGCCCAGTGAGTAAGACGGCGAAGCGGCCAGGCGAGCAGGCGATCCAGAGCCAGGCCGACGATACCAAGTAACACGATCAGCGCATACATATCCACGTTCTGCCCCATGTCGAAATACACGAACAGCAGGCTGCCGACGCCGTCGGTGCGAGCGATCATCTCGGCGGTTACCATCACAATCAATCCCATCATGATGCCGGTGCGGCTGCCGGCGGCTATGTCAGGCAGCGTCGCGGGAAGAATGACGCGCCGGAGACAAGTTATGGAATTGCTGCCCATGGAATTTGCCGCCCAGATAAGTTTTTGGTTGACTCGTCTTGACCCGTCGGCGGTGTGGTAAATAATGGGAAGGGTAGCGGTGGTGGCGATCACGAATACTTGCGATATGTCGCCGGCGCCGAACCACAGCATCACGATGGGCAGAACGGCGGCCTTGGGTATGGGGTAGCTTAGGGCCAGCAGCGGTTCGATAAGGCCTCGCGCCAGTGTAGAGCGACCGATTGCAAGGCCCACCACAATGCCCCCGGCCAGGGCGCAAACGAAGCTGATGACCAAGCGTTGCAAGCTGGCCAACAGGGCAAGCCAGAGCTCCGCATTGCCCAGCATTTCTATGAGTCTTGGTACGACCTTGAGCGGACTGGGGAGATAGTCGGCCTGGACAAGCCATGAGGCGCCCTGCCAAAAGCCGAATAAAATTGCAGTGGTCAACACATAATAGAAGACGAGCTCGGCAGAGAGATAAGTACGCAGTGAATCACGCATGGGCATGCATATGCATCATGATGTTGCCAAGCGCGATAACATGGTCTTGATAGACTTGGTTGCGCAGCAACTCTTGACGCACCCGTGGGCGGGGCAGATCGATGGCAACGTTGCTATGTACTCGTCCGGGTGAGCGGTCGAGCACGACAACCCGATCCGAAAGATAGACTGCTTCATCCACGCTGTGTGTGATAAACACTACGGTTTTGCGCTGAGAATCGTGGATTCGTAATAACTCGTCTTGCAATACGCTGCGAGTGTAGGCATCGAGGGCTCCGAAAGGTTCGTCCATCAAGAGAATGCGTGGGTCATAGGCCAAGGTGCGGGCGATCGCGACTCGCTGTCGCATACCCCCCGACAATTGGCCTGGATAAAAATCAGCGAAACTATCGAGGTGAACGAGCGACAGCATCTCGTCGATCGCAGGGTTCGCTTCTTTGCGGCTCATGCCTCCCTCAAGCAAGCCGTAGGCGATATTGGCGCGAACGGTCATCCACGGGAAGAGCGCCGCATCCTGGAATACCACTCCTCGGTCGCGGCCCGGGCCAGCTATCGGAGTGTCTCCGGCCAGGATTGTGCCGGAACTTACCGGTATGAAGCCGCCGATCATGTACAGCAATGTGCTTTTTCCACAGCCGCTGGGACCCAGAACCGAGATGAACTCGCCTTCGTTGACGTCCAGGTTAATGTTGTCGAGGGCGACGAATGTGTTGGCCGGGCCCGGAAACTGTTTGCCGACCCGTGCCAGGGACAGTGCCGGCGCTGGATTAGCGCCGATTGATGTCGCGTTCATTGTGCCTCCGGCTGAGTGGTCAAACTGATTTGTGGCCGGATATACGCTTTGGCGTCCAGCTTTTTATCCAAAAAGCCGTTGGCATGGAAAATATCAAAACTCTGTTGCAAGGAGTCGATATCGATCGCACCGTCGGGGTAGCGCTGATAATCTTTGTCCGTAAACATAAAGCTTTTCAGCACCGGCTCGGGCAGTTTGACGGTTTTTGAGATCAGTTTTATCGAAGCCTCTTTATCGGACGAGAATCTGCTGGAGGCTGAAGCAAAATCCTTGGCGTATTGGGCGGCGGCATCGGGGTGCTCATCGACGAACCGCTTGCTGCAGACTTCGATCAGGTTTAGCAACGTGGTCTGTACATCGCGTTGCGCACCCAGCTTACGTAGCCCGCCGGCTTCTTCAGCGCGCGATGCAAAAGGTTGAACCAGAATGATGGCGTCAACCCTACCCTGCCGTAAGGCGGTTTCTGCAAGAGGGAAGGGAATCTCTGCAATATTGACGCCCCGTTGCGGGTCGATGCCGTTCTGCTTGAGCCACATGCGAGTGAACGCATCCAATTGGGAGCCTATGGTATTGACCGCTACTGTTTTTCCTTTCAGGTCTTGTATCGTTTTTATCGGCGAGTCTTCTTTAACCGCCCAGTAACTGGTAAACGAAGTAGGAGATTCGCCGATTGTCGCGCCGATCAGTACGGGCTGAAGCCCGGCGGCAATAATGCCTTGGGCGAGTGTCAATGGGGCGCTGATGCCGCAATCGGCTGTGCCGACTATCAAGGCTTGCGACACAGTGGCCGTACCTTGCAGATGTAGCCACTCTATCTTGTAGTCGCGCCCGATAGCTGGAAAATATTCGGGGTGTTCGCGCATAAGCAATTTGGCTTCGTCTCCTGGCGCGTTGAAGGCAACCTTGATTGTGGGGATGGGTTGTGCAGAGGCGGAAACTGCGGCGCCAGCCAGCACAGCCGATGCAAGTACTGTTTGAATCAAGCCCATGATTTGTCTCCTGGATGTTGTGGTGTGGGGCCATGACGAAAAAACGGGGGCGTGTCACATGGCCGCGCTAACGGTGATTTCAACGCGCACGTTGGGGTGTCCCAGCGTGACGCCGCATGTGGCGCGCGCCGGTGGGTTCTCTGGATCGATCCAGCGCTCCCATACGGCGTTCATAAGCTCGAACTCAGCGACGTCGGCCAACCAGATTTGGGCTGTCAAAAGCTTGGATCGATCAGTTCCCGCCTCGGTAAGCAACTCATCAATGCGTGCCAGTACTTCAGCCGTTTGCGCTTCGATCGGGGGGCACTCTTCCAAATACCTCGAATGTACCTGTCCGGATAAGTAGACGATGTCTTGATGCACAACGATCTGGCTCATACGGGGGTTGAGTTGTTTGCGGGTAATGGCGGACATTGGACACTCCTTCAGGACGTGGGGTTGCAGATAACGTTAAGTAATACCTGTCGACGTTCCCGACGGGCTATTTGAATTGCGTGGGTGAGACTGTCATGCAACTGCTGTCGCGTTTCGACCCTTTCGGCATAAGCGCCACAGGCGGAAGCCACGCCTTCGTAAGAAGGTTGCGGATGAAAACTGGCCAGAGGGATGTCAGACGTTTTTGCCGCCAGTCCGTTGGGATATACGCTTTCAACGGCACGGCTTACAGCGGCGTATCCGGCGTTGTTAACGACAATCGTGATTATGGGTAATTGTTCGGCTTGTGCCAGGTAGTGGCACGATACGGGATTGCCGAAAATATAAGAGCCGTCTCCTACAACAGCGATTACCGTTTTGTCTAGGGCGGCCATTTGTACGCCAATCGCCGCTGCGACTGTCCAACCCAGTGCGCCCGAGATACCCGCGCTAAAAAATGTGCCAGCTTTGGTAAGGCCCAGTGATTCCAGCTGGAGCCCGTACTCGTTCAGCACGATCATGTCGTTGTCGATCAACCTGCCCAGGCTGGCGCTGAGTTCGGCAGCGTCGATCCGGTCGTCTGGGGCCGGACATGTGGCGGCAGGGTTCGAGTCGGCACGATGTATCGCTTCAGACTGTGCTTGCTCTCGACGTCGCGCCATCGATGACGTGTCGATATTGCATTTTCTACGCAAAGATTCTGCCATCATGCGAAGCGCTGCCGCGGGCCGTCCGGTAATGCTGCTGTCAACAGGAAATGACCGAACCGGGATTCGTGCATAAAGCGGATCGACGCCGATATGAACGATACGTGCGTGAGCATGCGGGGCGACTGTGCGAGGAATCCAGGGCACTTCGCAATCGAGCACAATCACCAGGTCTGCTTCGGCGACCAGGCCCGATGGATCGAAGCCTGCGTGGAAAGGGTGTTTGCTCGACAGGTTGACGGCGCGAGGGTAATGCTCGACGACCGGAACGGCGGCCTGTTCGGCAAACTGCGCCAAGATCTCCGGAATCGACGGGTCTCGTCCTGCGGACGACGTAACGATGACCGGGTGGTCAGACTCAAGCAGCCAGTCGGTAACATGCTCGATCGCGTCGTGGTCGGGTGCCGCGCCATGGGAACCAGTGCGCCTCCGCCCGGGTATAGCCTTGAAAGCAGGGTTGCCGGACAGGACCTCACGGGGCAAAGTCAGGTAGACCGGGCCGCAGGGCTCTGAGAGTGCTATATCCAGTGCGCGATCGAGAATATCTTCAATGTTTTGCCCCTCGCGTAATTCATGATCCCACTTGGTGTATTCGCGCAGCATGCCGGCTTGGTCAAAGGTGTCGGTGCCCCAATGCACTACGACATCTCTGGAGCCGATATGGCCCTGTTCGGTGGAAGGAGTGCGGCCGGCGAACAAAAGCAGCGGGATGCGTTCACGAGCTGCAGTCATTACGGCCGAGAGCGTGTTGGCCGTTCCAACAGTGTGATGCACACCGACCACCTGTGGCTGACCATCGACGAGGTGGGCTCCGTGAGCGACGGTGACCGCAGTGTGTTCGTGAGGAACGTTGATGAAACGCGGCATGGCCGCGTTGTGCTGGCGGCCTAGAAGCTCGGCTTCTATCAAAGGAGCGAAGTCGGTGCCGGCGTTGGCAAAGATATGACGCACTCCTCTTTCGGAAAGTCCGGTGAGAAACCGATATGCGACAGAATTTGGAGCAGTGCTGACCATGGCCATCTTTCTATTTTGTAAAAATGAAAATGTTTTTTATGTTTTAAATCAGCTTACTGTATAAAATTAATTTCTAGTCATTATGGATTTCCCTAGTTTTCACCCGTGCGTCGGTTTTGCGGGTAAGGAATACAAGACGTAAAAAAGCCGGCCCATGGGCCGGCTTTTAAGCTATTTACTTCTCGGGGTGTTCAGGTTGTGGCGTCAGCGCCCGGCTGCGGCATCTCTATCTTGACTTCCAGCACTTCAAGCGAGTTTTGACGGTCGAGATTGACCTTGATGTCGTCGGGGCTGATCTTCACGTAGCGTGAGATGACTTCGACAAGTTCTTTCTGCAACTGAGGCAGGTAGTCGGGACCGTTGCCCGTGCCGCGTTCGTTAATAAGTATGAGCTGCAGGCGGTCTTTGGCCACGCTGGCCGAGGTTTTCTTTTGTCCGAGTAAGAAAGACAGGAACGACATATTACTTGCCTCCGAAAAGGCGCTTGAACAGGCCCGGTTTCTCGTAGTCGACAAAGCGCAGGGGAATTTCTTCGCCCAAGTAGCGCGCCACGACGTCTTTATAGGCCACGGCGACATCGCTCTCGCGGATGTGGATGGCCGGGATACCCTGATTGGAGGCCTGCAACACGGATTCGGATTCTGGGATGACGCCGATCAGTTTGATGCGCAGGATGTCCTCCACGTCTTGCAGCGACAGCATTTCGCCGTCGGCCACGCGCTTGGGATGGTAGCGGGTAAGCAGCAGATACTCTTTAATGGGTTCTTGGCTGCTGACCGCCCGATGAGACTTGGCCGACAGTATGCCCAGTATACGGTCTGAATCTCGAACCGAAGACACTTCGGGGTTGGTGACCACAATGGCGTCGTCGGCAAAGTACGAGGCCATGAGCGCGCCGGTTTCAATGCCTGCGGGCGAGTCGCACACAATGTACTCGAACCCCATTTCCTTAAGATCGTTAAGCGTTTTTTCGACGCCTTCCTGGGTCAGCGCCTCTTTGTCGCGCGTTTGAGACGCCGGCAGGATAAAGAGGTTCTCGAGCTGTTTGTCGCGGATCAGCGCTTGGTTGAGGGTAGCTTCGCCCTGGATGACGTTGACGAAGTCGTAAACGACCCGGCGTTCACAACCCATGATCAGGTCGAGATTGCGCAGCCCGACGTCAAAATCAATGACAACGGTTTTGTGGCCGCGCATGGCCAGACCGGCCGAAAAGCTGGCGCTGGTGGTGGTTTTTCCCACACCGCCTTTTCCGGATGTCACCACAACGATGCGTGTCATGATGGTTGAGTTCCTCTAGTTATAAATCCCGTAATCGTAAAGCAAAACTGCGTCCGATTGCCGTGACTTGGCGTTAATTGAATAAAGGCTTGGCAACAAAACTTGTCACCCCGCCTTGGCGTTCAGTGCGGTGATGCGTAATGTCTCGTCTTCAAGCTGCACGATGGCCGCCTGGTTGTGCAGCTCGTCGTCGAGTTTGGTCTCAATGACCCGATAGACCCCGGCGATGGCCACCAGCTCGGGGTCGAGCTGGGTGGTGAATATGCGGGCGCTTGAATCGCCGCGGGCGCCGGCCATGGCTTTGCCGCGCAAGGGGCCGTAGACGTGGATGTTGCCGTCTGCAATGACTTCGGCGCCCTGGCTGACCACGCCGATGATGATCAGGTCGGTGTCTCGAGCATAGACGCGCTGGCCCGAACGTAGCTGACGGTTGATGATCATGGCGGCCGGCGCTACGGCGGGTGCGGGCGGTGTATCGTCGGCGTCCTGTTCGGGCGCCGCAGCCGACGAGGAGGGCGCCACCACGGGAACGTCAGCCTCCGGGGCCGGCGTGCTGGGTGGACGAGCAGGCGGGCTTGATAGATCGACCTCGGCAAGCCCGTTGGCGCGCGCTGCCTCCAGGAGGGCCCCTTCGGCCACAACCCCGATGGGATGCAGGGAATGATCGCGCAATGATTGAAGCAGGGGGGGCCAATCGATTGCGCCTTCAATGCCGGAAGCGTCGATGACCACGGGCTCATTCTCGAAGAACGAGCCCGCGTCGTTCATGCGGCGGTCAAGCGCGGCCTGGAGCTCGGACGTGTCGGCACTGTGCAGAACGACTCTAAGCGCATAGAGCGCCGCGCTTTTGAAGTCTAGCGCCGCCGGACCTTTGGTGGTGCCGCCGGCGAGATCCTTCGCGGCGTCTTTCTGTGTCGGGGTGGATTTACTCATTATTTAACCCAAGCGTCGCGCAACGTGGTGCTGCGGTTCAGCACCGGGCGTTCGATGGTGGAATCGTAACGGTCGGCCACGAAATAGCCAAGTCGTTCGAATTGCCAGAAGCTTTCGGGAGAGGCCTGGATGCCCGGCTCGAGCCACGCCTGTACGGTATGGAAGGAATTTGGGTTCAGGGCGTCGAGGAAATTCTTGTCGGCGCTGTCGGGATGAGGGTCGGAGAACAGGCGGTCGTAAAGACGGACCTCTGCCGCAACAGCGTGGTCCACGCTGATCCAGGTGATATTGCCCTTGACCTTGACCGAATCGGCGCCCGGCGTACCGCTTTTCGTGTCGGGCAGGTATTCGGCGTGTACTTCAGTGACGCGGCCGTCGGCATCCTTGACGCAACCTGTGCATTGGACGACATAGCCGTATTTAAGCCTGACGGTGTTGCCCGGGAACAGCCTGAAATACTTCTTGGGCGGGTCTTCGCGGAAATCGTCGCGCTCGATCCAGAGCTCGCGCGAGAAATGGAATTCTCGGCGGCCCGCTTCGGGGTCATGCGGATTGCGGGGTGCGTGGCAAAGCTCGCTTTGGCCTTCGGGGTAATTGGTGATGACAAGTTTGACCGGATCGAGGACGGCGACGCGACGTTCGGCCTTGGGGTCGAGATCGTCGCGCAGCGCTTGCTCGAGCACGCTGTAGTCGATGCGTGAATCGGCCTTGGACACCCCGAGGCGTTCGCAGAACAGCCGGATGGATGCCGGCGTATAACCGCGCCGCCGCAAGCCCGCCAGCGTGGGCATGCGTGGATCGTCCCAGCCGGCGACGTGTCCGCCGCGGACCAGCTCGAGCAGCTTGCGTTTGCTGGTGACCACATAGCTAAGATGCAGGCGAGCGAATTCGATCTGCTGGGGCAGCGGACGACGCAAATGGCCAAGGTCGGCCAATTTGTCGAGCGTCCATTCGTAGAAGGGGCGCTGGTCTTCGAACTCGAGCGTGCAGAAACTATGGGTAATGGTTTCGAGGGCATCCTCAAGAGGATGGGCCCAGGTGTACATGGGGTAGATGCACCAGTCGCTTCCGGTGCGATGATGGGGCGTGTGCCGGATGCGGTACAGAACTGGATCGCGCATGTTCATATTGGGCGACCCCATGTCTATCCTGGCGCGCAGGGCCATACTGCCGTCGGGATGCTTGCCTGCCCGCATTTCGTGGAACAGGGCGAGCGATTCGGCCGCGGGCCGGTTGCGCCACGGCGAATCGACGCCTTTTTCGGTAAGGGTGCCGCGAGCGGTGCGCATTTGCTCGGGCGACTGCTCATCCACATAGGCGTCGCCCGACTCGATCAGGGCGCAGGCGAATTCGAACATGAAGCCGAAATAATCGCTGGCGTAGTACTGGTTGTCTTCGTCTTGATATTGCCAGTCGAAACCCAGCCACTTTACCGCCTCGATAATGGCTTCGACATATTCCGCCTCTTCTTTCTCGGGGTTGGTATCATCGAAGCGCAGATGGCAGGCGCCCTGGTAGTCGTTTGCCAAGCCGAAGTTGATGCAGATGCTTTTGGCATGGCCGATGTGCAGATAGCCATTCGGCTCGGGCGGAAAGCGTGTGCGGATGCGGGCGGTGTCGACCTGGCCCTCTTGTTGGACACTGGCGGGCCCGGGACGGCCCGCCCAGAGCTTGCTGGCGTGGCGGCCTTCGTCAAGGTCGCGTTCGATGATGGTGCGAAGGAAATTAGAGGTGGAAGGGGTCGAAGCAGCGGTCATGGGTCCAGATAAGGCAGAAAATCAAGCAAAGTAAGCATTTTGCCATGTTCGCATTAATTTGCTCGCTTCGGTACACAAAATCGCTATTCAGGCTCTAAACTAGCGGGCTATGAATACCACCGTCTGGCTTTCACAGGTTCAATTCCTCACCAGCCTGGGCTTCCTGTTGCTGTTCCTCCTGCTGGAACTCGGCCTTGCCTGGGTGTTGCTGCTGTTCAAGGCCGCCAACCACTTGGCCCAAGACAACACATGGGTATTGGCATACCGGTTCTGGGTTCGCGTGTATGCGCTGGCAGCAATTCTGGCGCTTGCGGCAGCCGTGCCGGTGCTTATACAGATAGGCAGCCTCTGGCCAGGCCTGTTGGACCGTATCGGAGACGTGGCCGGGCCGCTGTTGGCGGGAGCCATTCTTACCACTTTCATCGTCAAGTCATGCTTCATGGGCGCCATGCTGTTCGGCCAGCGGGGGCTGTCCGATGCGGCTCATACCGCGGTGGTGCTGATGGTGGCTTTGGGTACCTCATTGGCTGTTTTCTGGGCCGTGGCGCTATTGTCGTGGATGCAAACCCCGGCAGGCGTCGGCTTTCTCAATGGCAAGTATTTTGTCATCAATTGGTACGAAGTCGTGCTCAATCCTTCCGTGGGATGGATCTTCCTGTTATTGGTTGCCGCCTCAGGTTTGACAGTGGCATTCGTCATGCTCGGTGTGATCGCTCGCAGGGCTTCGTCCTTGCCTGCAGACGGCAGTGCCGTCCATGTGTTTCGAACCGGCGCCGTCATTGGCCTGGCGGCTGTGCTGGTGTACGCGGTGGCCATCACGGGCTACGGCAAAATGGTGGCCGATCATCAACCTGCCAAAGCTGCGGCGACCGCAGCCTATTGGCACGGCGGCTCGCAGCCCGATCTGGCGTTGTTCGGCTGGCCTGACGAGAGGCGTGCCCAGACGAGCGGCCTGATCGCTTGGTCACACGCGGGTGGAAAATGGCTGGGTCGGGACGAAACAGGGCGACTGCTGGGCCTTGATCATTTTTCGGGAATGCACCCCCCGGTGGCGCTTACTTTCTGGTCCTTTCGCCTGACTTTGGCCGTTGCGCTTGCCATGGTGGCTGCGGCCTGCGGCGCATTATGGTGTATGCGCCGCAAATATATCGAACACGGCGATATGCCGCCTGCGTGGCGCATATTTTTCTCGAGCCTGACTTTTCTGGGCTGGGTGGCCGGGGTGGCAGTGCTTTGCCACGTGCTGGCGGGCTTGGCGCCGTTCGTGGTCAACCATACGGTTACTTTCCTGGAAGTGGTCGGCTCCACCGCGCCGGTCCACCTGTTGATTGGCATCGTCGCGCACCTGATGGTGTATGTGCTGCTGATGGCGGGCTTCATCCACCTGTTGCGCCATGGCGTGCAGTATGGCGTGGTGCCGGTTGCCAGGCGAAGGGGCAGGGCATGATCGTCGACACACTGGTTCAATTGCTGGGGTTCAGCGCCGAAGACCCCGCATTCTGGATGCCCCTGGTTTTCATGGGGCTGTTGTTCTGCATCATTGTCGCGGCAGTGGTTCTCGATGGGTTCGACATTGGCGTTGGGTGTCTCACCCTCTTTGCGCCGCCCTCCTTGCGGCCGCGCATGATGTCCTTGCTTGGCCCGTGGCGAGACGCCAATGAGTTTTGGCTTTTCCTGGGGCTTGGCGTCTTCGTCGCGGCCTTCCCCAATGCCTGGGGCGCCATCATGGGGCAGCTCTACCTTCCGCTGTGCCTGCTGGCGCTGGGGGTGTTGCTGCGGTCGGTCTCGTTCGAATTTCGGCTGCGTGCGCCAGCGGGCATGCAGCAGCGATGGATCATCGGGTTCGGGCTGGGCTCGCTCGCCACGGCTGTGGCTCATGGCTTGCTTCTTGCGCGCCTGGTGGTTGCCTACCGCAGCGGCGACGGCTATCTCGTCTTTGGCGTCTTCGTGGCCATTTGTTGTCTGGCGGCCTATTGCCTCTTGGGCGCGGCCTGGCTCATCATGAGGGAACAGGGCGCGTTGCGCCTGAAGGCGATATTCTGGGGCCGGCGCGCCGTTCGCTGGACGGCGGCCGGTGCTGTCGCCGTATCGGTGGTGCTGGCGTTTGCCAATACCGGCGTGTTTTTGAAATGGAGCGACGGTCCGCAATGGACAATGGTCGCCGTGCTGTGGTTCGTGTTGCTGCTGTGTTTCGTGACGATCGAGCTCAGCCTTCAGCGAATGGTCACACATAGCGACCGCGCGACCCTGCTGCCTTTTCTGGCAACTTTGCTGACGTTTCTGGTGGTCTTGGGCGGTATGTTTTACAGCTTTTTCCCATACCTGGTGCTGGACGACATCACCATTTGGGACGCGGCTGCATCGGTCGACTCTTTACGCTTGATCTTGGCCGCCTGCGTCGTGGCCCTTCCGGTCGCCCTGATTTTCAATATCTGGGTTTATTGGCGCATGTTCGGCTTGTCACGCGCGCCTGAGCCACCCGAGCTGAAGCGCATCGATGCATGACGCGGCCAGGCCCGCATGCGGGCCTGGCCGGCGTGTTGCCGCAAACGATTTTTTCATGCCGGCGCATTCCATGCTGCGGGCGGATTTTCTACGCCAGCGGAAGGCTTACCGTCACTTTCAAGCCCCCTGACTTTGCCTCGTCCAGCGACAGGCTGCCGCCATGGGCCAGTGCGATCGAATTACACAAAGCCAGGCCCAGGCCGACGGACCCGGTCAGGGTGCGCGCGTCGTCCAGCCGCGAAAACGGGCGCAGGGCCTCGGTGCGGCGTTCAGACAAAATGCCCGGGCCGTGGTCCGAGACGGTGATGACGGCGTGCGAGGCGGTGGCGGTCAATTCAATGTCTATGGGTGGCGCAGCGTAATTCATGGCATTGGTGATGAGGTTGTCCAGCAATCGCCCCAGGGCAAAGCTGTCGGCATGAAGCCTTATGCCTTGCGGTATGGGCTCTAGAATGCGAACGTCGCTGCCGGCGCTTTCCCAGGTGGCTACGTGTTCTTGCAGCCACTGGCCCAAGTCAAGCATGGTGAAGCGGTAGTTGGCGGGATCGGTGCCGCGCACGAAACCGATGAACTGGTCGACCATGCGTTGCATATCCTTCAGGTCGTGGCGCAGGCCTTCCTTGAGCGGCGCCTCGTCGATCATCTCGATGCGCAACCACATGCGGGACAGGGGGCCTTTCAGGTCGTGCGGCAGGCCGGCCAACAGCGTGCGCCGGACGGCGTCCGACTCGTTCAGCGCGTCGAGCATGGCGTTGAATCGTTCTCCGAGCGCGCGCGTTTCACTTGGGCCGGCGGGCACGACTCGTTGAGGCTGGCCTGCCGCAAGCTGGTCGGCCGCCTTGGCAAGCCGGGTAAGCGGCCGGGTGATATGCCACGAGAACGCCGCCGAAATTAGCAAGATGACGCCCATGCCGGCCAGCCAGATCGCGACCAAAGGCGTTGCAACAGGCGGGGAGAGCTTGTCCAGCGGGATGACCAGCCATTCACGGGTGGCCAGGGCGTCGGCGTCGGTGTGCTTCTCGGTTTGCAGCGATACGTAGATTCGGGGCGTAGGGCCGCGCGACAGTGCGACGCGGGTTCCGTCGTCCAGCCGGAGATTCAGGGTGTCGACAAGCTTGCGCAGATCGCGACGCAGATCGTCGTGCGGCGGAGGCTGCCCGGCTTGGCGCGCATGGTCGCCCGAGTGCCGGTATTCGTGCGCGGAGTGGCGTGGCCGTCGCTCGAGCTCGGCTTCGGACGGCAGGGTGCGGGTCCATAGCCGCCATTCGTTGCGTGAAGCGTCGCGCACGAAGTCGGCCCGCTGTTCGGCCGGGATCTCGGCCAGGGCGGCGCGCAGCGTCCGTATCGTGGTCGAGACGATTTCTATCGTGACGGTCTCGGTGAACTGGTTGCGAAAATGGCTGACGGAAGCCATGGTGCCGGCCTGCACAAGCAGAATGGTGCCTAGTGTCAGCAGGATGAGTCGCGCGCGTAGCGACCGCGGAATGAAGCGCCGCAACATGGTCATTCAGGGGGAAAACCGATAGCCCACACCCCAGACTGTCTGTATCCAGCGCGGCTGCTTGGGATCGTCTTCAATGGCGCGGCGCAGTCGCAAGACGGCGATATCGATGGCTCGGTCGTTACGCTCGCCTTCTTCGTCGTCGCGAGCCAGAGCCAGCAGGCGGTCGCGCGAAAGGGGCTTGCCTGGATTGGACACCAGGGCCTCGAGCAGGTTGACTTCGCCGCCCGTCAGTTTGATAAGGACTTGGTCGCGCGTAAGTTGGCGGGTGGCCGGGTCGAAAATGAAGGGGCCGAACTCGACGGGCTTTCCCTTGATGAAGGCTGACGCCCCTTTTTTACGGCGCAGCACCGCCTCGATGCGCGCCAGAAGCTCGCGCGGGTCGAAAGGCTTGCCCAGATAGTCGTCGGCGCCGGCTTCGAGGCCAATGACTCGATCGACAGTTTCATCGCGACCTGTAAGCAGGATGACAGGGATGTCTTCGCCTTGCCGGCGCAGGCGTCGGCAGGCCTCGGCGCCGTCTCCGTCGGGCATCATGCGGTCAAGTACGATGAGGTCGGGGTTGTAGCGCTCGATGCGGCTTTCGAGGTCGGCGCCGTCGGGTGCAAGCAAGGTATCATAGCCGTGGCGGTTGAGATAGTCGGCCAGCAATTGCCGTAAGGCCGGGTCATCGTCCACCACCAGCACTTTGGTGTGAGTTTTTTCCATGGTGCCGCCAGTTTGCCCACAGGAAGGGCCGCTGGCAAGCATCCGAAACTGATTGAAATAACCCACGTATCTCTGGTCCCGTTCGATACCATTCATGAGCCTTTCTCCTGTCGACTCGCCTTTCAGCCGCTTCAGGGGCCGTGCCTGGCTGTCTGATCTGCCGGCCATGCTGTTCTGGGCGGCGTTGGCCGGCGTGCTGGCGGCTTTGGCTACCCTGGCCTTCTACCGGGCCATGCACTTCATTCTTTCATTGGCCGGCGGGCATAGCGGCTCGGTGGTTCAAACCATGCAGGGCTTGCCATGGTATGGGCGACTGCTTCTTCCGGCGGCGGGCGGGGTATTGGCGGGCTGCCTGCTTTATTGGTCCGAGAAACGAGGTTCCCATGCCAGTTCCGACTATATGGAGGCGGTGGCTATTGGCGATGGCCGCCTGGCCATTGGTCAAGGCTTGCTTCGTTCCCTCTCTTCTTTGTTCACGGTGACGTCAGGCGGTTCCATCGGCCGCGAGGGCGCCATGGTGCACCTGGGCGCCATGGGGGCGTCCATCGTGGGCCGAACCGTAAAAATGGACACTGCGCGCTTGCGGCTGCTGGTCGCATGCGGGGCGGCGGGCGGTGTCTCGGCGGCGTATGGCGCGCCAGTGGCGGGTGCGCTGTTTGTCGCCGAGATCGTCCTGGGAGCCATGGCAATACAAAGCGTGGGCCCTTTGTTGATTTCCGCAGCCTTCGCCAACCTGACCATGCGGGCAGTGGGCCACTATCATGTTGTTTATCCCATCGAGGGCTTGATGCAAATAGGGGCGGGCCAAATACTGCCTTTCGTGGTGCTGGGCCTGCTTGCCGGCGTGCTGGCGCCGCAGTTCCTGCGCTTTCTTGGGCTTGCGCGCGCCATGTTCCAGCAAACCGGCCTGCCTATGCCTGTGCGTCTCGGAATCGGCGGGTTGCTGGTCGGTCTCTTGCTTATTTCTTATCCACAGGTGGCCGGCAATGGTTTCAGTGTCGTGACATCCATGCTCCACGAGGCCTGGACCTGGCAGGCGCTGCTGGCGATTTTGTTATTGAAAGTGGTGGCCACCGCCTTTACCGTCGGTTCGGGCGCGGTCGGCGGGGTGTTCACCCCAGCATTGCTGGTGGGGGCGGCGTTTGGCGCCTGCTTCGGGAAAATGGTCTTGGGCATCTGGCCCGAGGTGGGCGTGTCGCTCTATCTGTTCATACTGGTGGGCATGGGCGCTTTCCTGGGCGCCGCCACTGGCGCGCCGTTGATGGCCATCGTCATGATTTTCGAGATGACAGTCAGTTATCAGCTGGTCCTGCCGCTGATGGTGGCTTGCGTTTTGGCATATTTTGTTTCCAGAGCGGTGGCCCAGGTGGCCATGTACGATGTTACGCTCACTCGTGAGCGCGACCTTGTCCTTAGACGGGGGTTGCGCCACCTGCGTCTGAACGAACTGGTCAGGCCCGCGGAAACAGTCGTTACCGTAGACACTCCCGTCAAGGAAGCTCTGCAGATGTTCATGGAATATCCGGTCAGATACCTTTATGTGGTCGACCAAGACAACATCTATCAGGGTGTTGTTGCCCAGCGGGATCTGACCAGCTTGCTGATGACGCAGGCCGATATGCAAAGCCGGGTGGCGGGCGACGTTGTTCGTTATGATTTTCTTACGCCTCTTCATCCGGATATGGGCCTGGACGAGGCACAAGATGTCTTTGTCCAGTTCAAAGGCGAGCGCCTGCCCGTGGTCAGCCGCGACGAACAGCCCCGGTTGCAAGGGGTCGTCTACAAGTCCGCCCTGCTCGAAAAGTACTCGGCGCTCAAACGTTCGCTGGATGCAAGCGCGGATGTTCTGGCTGAAGTCACGCACGGGCGCCGGTAAGGCTGGCGCCACACACCGGGCGGGGGGCGCTGCTTTCCTGGCATTGCTTCCAGCGCCTGGCGGCTGTGCGGGGGGCAAAGCCATATGTAAGGGGTGAGCGGGCGCGTGATGTTTTGTGGCAAATGGCTGACAACAGCGGTGACGGTCGTGTTGCCGGGCTGCCTTCTGGGTTTCGGAGCCGCCTTGGCAGCCGAGTTTCGCGATTTGGCGCCGGCTCGTGTATTCCCTGTCGAGACCGGCACTGTCGCCGCTCCCGTGCCGCTGCCTCTGCCGCCCCCCGACGTCGAGCAGGGTGTGGATGCCGGCGAGGGGCTGCGCGCGTCGCTGTTTGCCCCGGCGCCCGACGAGGCCGGCGCTCGTTTGGCTGACTGGTCCTATAGCCAGGGCCTCAAGCCCTATCGCGGCTACGGCATTGCCGGTTCCTCGGGCCGTGATCCCTTGACACTATCCTCGCTGACATCGTCCGACACTTGGGTATTGGGCGCCGAAAACTGGCGTTATACGGGCGGCGACGGCGCCGATCTCACATTAGGCAGTTACGCGCCGCGTGGATTCATATGGGGCGGCGGTGCGCGATTGGGTGGTGTGGCTCTGACGCGCTCGCTGACCGATGCCGCGGTCCCTGAAAACAATTGGCAGTATGGGGTGGTGTTGGGCGCCCTCAATTACACCGACGCCGCAGCTTCTTCGGGCGCACTGACATACGGCGCCGGCGCCAGCGACGTTGTGGTCCGTTACGGCATCGATTCCGACCTGACCCTCGAGACGCAGATGCAGTGGGCTCCCGATATGGTAACGGCAGGTATAGGAGGCCTGTATTCGACGCCATGGGGCGCGTGGCGGGGCGGTGTGGCAAAAGCGACCCATGATCTTAACGACGGGTGGCGTTATCGTGTAGGGTATGACGTTAGCCTGCTGGACGATGTCAAGTTGTCATGGCTTAACGAGCAGCGTAGCGGCGGTTTTTCCGACCTTGGCAACTACACGGGTTTCCAGGCCGACTCGGGGCAGAGCCGCAATCTTGTCTCAACCAGCATAGCTTTAGGGCGCTGGGGCACCTTGCGCGGAAGCTACGAGCGCGTTGCTTCGCCGGCTGCGCCCTTGAAGCAGCAGTTCGTGGTGGGTCAGCAGTTTTGGTACAGCCCCAACCTGCGAGTGTCCGTCAGCGCCCAGCGCGAGCACCTCACGGGGGATTACGGCTTGGGCCTCGAGCTGTCCTTGCCTATTCAGTAGGCTGCCCGCGAGTACAGGCCCAAAGGGCTAAAATGCCTTGTCCGTCCGGTGCGCAACCAATTGGTCATGCATCGGTGTCATCGCTTTTCTGGTATCGATACGCCAATCCCCATCGCATGTCTTCTCTTCTTTCCGGTTCCCTAGACGTCCTTCAGCAGGTTTTTGGCTACGACTCGTTCCGAGGAGACCAGCAGGACGTCATCGAGCACGTCCATGGCGGGGGCGACGCCCTCGTCCTGATGCCCACGGGCGGCGGAAAATCGTTGTGCTACCAGATTCCCGCCCTGATGCGCGCGGGGGTGGGTGTTGTCATCTCTCCCTTGATCGCGTTGATGCAGAACCAGGTGGACGCCCTGCTCGAGCTTGGCGTCAAGGCGGCTTTTCTCAATTCCACCCAAGATTGGCGCGAGGCGCGCGAGGTGGAGCAAGCATTTCTATCAGGTGAGCTTGACCTGCTGTATATCGCCCCAGAGCGCCTGTTGACCGATCGCTGCCTCGAGTTGCTGTCGGAAGGCCAAGTGGCCTTGTTTGCCATCGACGAGGCGCATTGCGTTTCGCAATGGGGACACGACTTTCGCCCTGAATATTTGCAACTGTCGATCTTGGCCGAGCGCTGGCCCACGGTACCGCGCATTGCGCTGACCGCCACGGCCACCACAGAGACCCGGCGCGAAATCGCACAGCGGCTCAGGCTGACGGATGCCCGCCATTTCGTCTCCAGCTTCGACAGGCCCAACATACGGTATCGCATCGTCGAGAAAAACGAAGTGCGCCGGCAGTTGCTGGCCTTCATACAAGCCGAACACATGGGCGACTGCGGCATTGTCTACTGCCTGTCGCGTGCGCGGGTCGATGAGACGGCCGAGTTCTTGTGCAAGAACGGCATCGAGGCGCTGCCTTATCACGCCGGCCTGAGCGCCGCCGTGCGGGCCGATAATCAATCCCGTTTTCTGCGCGAAGAAGGCCAGGTCATGGTGGCCACGATTGCCTTCGGCATGGGAATCGACAAGCCAGACGTACGTTTCGTCGCGCATATCGACCTGCCCAAGTCCGTCGAGGGCTATTACCAGGAAACAGGCCGTGCGGGGCGCGATGGTCAGCCGGCCACGGCATGGCTGGCTTACGGCCTGCAAGACGTCGTGCAGCAGCGACGCATGATCGAGGAGTCTCCCGGAGAAGATGTCTTTCGGCGCCGGCTTGGAGCGCAACTGGATGCGATGCTGGGGTTGTGCGAAACCGTAACCTGCCGCCGCCAGCGCCTGCTGGCTTATTTCGACCAGGCGATAGCGCCTTGCGGCAATTGCGATACCTGTCTTGAACCGCCCGAGGCCTGGGACGGAACGGTGGCGGCGCAAAAAATCTTGTCTGCGGTGTATCGGCTGTGGCGAGAGCGCGGCCAGCGGTTTGGCGCGGGCCATTTGATCGACATTCTGAGAGGCAAGCAAACCGATCGCGTCCAGCAGTACGATCATCAAAGTTTATCGGTGTTTGGTGTAGGGGCCGACTTGTCCGAGCAAGCCTGGCGAGGGGTGCTGCGGCAGTTGCTCGCACAGAGCTTGCTGGCGGTGGACAGCGAGGGCTACGGCACGCTGGCCTTGACGGACGGCAGCAGGGCGGTCTTGAAGGGCGAAACGACGCTGATGTTTCGCCGCGAGCCGGAAAAGAAGGCGCGGTCGTCCCGCTCGGGATCCAAATCCGGCGCTTCACGCAGCCGCAGCGCCGACATCGTGTTGCCGCCCGAGGCGCAGGAGCGCTTTGAGGCTCTGCGCAGCTGGCGGGCCGAGACGGCGCGCAGCCACGGGGTGCCGGCGTATGTGATTTTCCATGACTCGACCCTGCGCGAGGTGGCTTTGAACTGTCCTCAAAGCCTCGAAGAGCTCGCGCAGATCAGCGGTGTGGGCGTGCGCAAGCGCGAGGCCTATGGCGAAGACCTGCTGCGCTGCGTCGGGGCTGCCTAGCAGCGGTCCGTGGCGTTGCCCGTATTTTGCTAAGCTGGCGGAGTTGTCGCGCTGGTTTCAGGCATGGCGCGACCGTTCAACCGGATGGGCCCGATGGAACTGCGTCAACTCAGATACTTCATTGCCATTGCCGATTCAGGAAGCTTTAGCGCCGCTTCCCAACGCCTGCTTATTGCCCAACCTTCCCTGAGCGCACAGATAAAATCACTGGAGACCGAACTGGGCGTCAGGCTGCTCGAGCGCACAGCCCGGGGAACTCGTCCTACCCCGGCGGGGGCTCGCTTTTTGCAGAGGGCGCGCGCACTCATGGCCGAATCAGAGGACCTTGCGCGAACCACCCGCTCGATGGCCGGGGAAGTCTTCGGCACAGTGCGGTTGGGGCTGACGGTTTCGGCGGCTTATCCCCTGGCCGCACCTATTCTGGGCGAAACCGTCAAGGCTTATCCTCGGATCAGCTTTGTGATCGTCGAAGCGCTGAGCAGCAAACTCATGGACCGCGTGAGGCATGAAGAGCTTGATCTGGCGCTGTCTTTCAGCCCGGCTTTTACGGAAGGCGTACGAGGCGAGACGCTGGCCACGGAACGGTTCTACTTATGCACAGCGCCAGGACATCCCTTGGCGGCAGATGAGCCGATCGGCGCCGAAAGCTTCCTGCATTTGCCTCTATTGCTGCCGCCGGTCAACCACGAGCTTTCCCAACGATTGGTCAGTTGCGGATTGCGCATTGGCCTCAAGCCAATCTGGTCACACGTGGTGGAATCGGTCAATGTCATCAGCAGCCTGGTGGAGGCGGGACTTGGCGTGTCGATCTTGCCGTATTCCGCAGTGGCCGATGGCGTGAAGGCCGGACGTATCGCCGCCAGGCCTATCTCTGATCCCGAGCTTGCGCGCCAGATGTGCTTGATTTATTCCTCACGACGCAGCCTCGCCGCGGCGGAGCTGGAGGTGGCGCGCATCATCAGGCGGATTGTCGCGGACAGGATAGAAACGGGCTTGAGCAATTGGGCGTTGCCCAAATGAAGATATAGGAAAAAGCTATATCTCTTAAAGGTAAAAGGGCATTGCTCCGGCGGGTCGCCGTTCCTATGATGGTGTAGCAAAGATCATTCATAAAGGGGGACAGCATGACCTACGATGCAATTGTGATCGGGGCCGGACACCATGGCCTTATACTCGCGACCTATATGGCAAAGGCGGGGCTGAAGACCCTGCTGACCGAACGGCGGCTGCATTATGGTGGTGGCTTAAGCACGGTAGAGGCGACCCTGCCGGGCTTCTATCACAACTTGCATTCGATCAATCATTTTCATATAGAGCACACGCCCTGGTACCGCGACCTGCAATTGAGCGAGAAAGTGCCCTATATAACGCCCCGGTACGAGCTGGGTCAGGCGCACCGGGATGGTTCCGCCCTGGTTTTCGGGCGTGATCTCGAAGAAACAGTAGCCAACATCGCCCGCTTCTCCAAGAAAGACGCCGCCACTTTCCGCGAGTGGAACGAGAAGGCCGAACGAATCACGACGGAAGTCTTTCTGCCAGAGCGCTATGCCGAGCCTTTGCCGGCCGCTGAGCGCGAAGCGCTGCTCGGGCGTCACGCACTGGGACGCGAATTCCTGGATGTATGCGGCCGCCAGCCTCTGGAAGTGGTCGAGGAACTGTTCGAGAACGAACATGTGCGCCTGCTGTTCCTGTTCAAGGTTTCCTTGTTCGGCACATGGCTGACGGACACCTTGAACAAGACGTCTCCGATGGGGTCGGTGATCCGCGCGTTCGACCTGACGACCGGCTACCAATTGTGCAAGGGCGGAAGCTACAACCTGGCCCGCGGCCTCATGGAGCGCTTCCTCGAAGCCGGCGGCACATACTGGAACCAATGCGAGATAGAGCGCATCGTGATCGAGAACGGGCGAGCCACGGGGATCGAATGCGCCGATGGCCGCAAGGCCAAGGCGTCGAGCTTTGTCGCCTCGACGGTGGACGTTCATCAGACTTTCGAGAAATTCATAGGGCGCGACCAGTTGCCCGAAGCCATGCGACAAAAGGTAGAGGGTTTCAAGTACACGACTTGGACGCTGTTCGGCCTGCATCTGGCATTGAACGAGATGCCGCGCTTTGCCGCCGAAAGCTTTGATCCCAACATCCGCCTGACCCAGAAATGGAGCATCGGGGCGGACACCATGGAGGAATTGAACTCCGCTCACGAAGACGTGAAGCTCAACAAAGTGCCTGAAGTCATCCAGTTCGGCGCCGGGCCGCTCAGTGTGCTGGATCCGACCTTGGCTCCCAAGGGCAAGCATGTCACCTACGCGTGGCATGTCATGCCGCACCAGCCCGATCTGGGCGGACAGGGTTTTGACGATTTCAAACGCGAGTTCACCGAGAAGATCATCGATCGATGGGCCGAGTACTGCCCCAATATGACGCGCGACAATATTCTGGGCAAGTACACCTACACTTCGCACGAGTATGTGCAGGAACTGCCCAATATGCGTAACGGCGATATCTTCATGGGCGCCTTGTCAGGCGACCAAGTCATGGACAGGCATTTCGGCTACAGAACCCCTATTGAAGGCCTTTACATGGCGGGCTCCGCCACCCATCCCGGCGGTGCGATCTCGGGAGGCGCCGGTTATATCGTCGCCGGCCTTGTCGCAGACGAGTTGGGCATCAAGAAGTGGTGGGAAACCGATGATCTGCGGGCGCGTCTGGCGTCACTGGGAGGTTAAGCATGGATTTCGAGCCGACAAATCTGCAAGGCAAGACGGTACTGGTGACGGGGGGCGGCCAAGGAATAGGGGCGACCCTGGTTGAAGCGTTTGCTCTGGCCGGTGCGCGCGTCGTGGCCGCAGACATACAGGAACCAGCCGTGTCCGCCCTGGCGGCGAGGCTGTCCGGACAGGGGCTGGAAGTGAGCGGGGCCGCACTTGACGTAACCCAAGAAAGACAGGTTCTGGAACTATCGCGAGACCTTCAGCAAAGCCATGGCGGGGTGGATGTTCTGGTCAATAATGCCGCCTTGTTTTCAACCCTGAAGATGCAGCCCTTCGATGAAATCGAGCTGGAAGTCTGGGACAAAGTGCTCAAGGTCAACCTGACCGGCCCGTTTTTATGCGCGAAGCACTTCGCGCCCATCATGCGCGAGAAGGGCGGCGGAAGAATTATCAACATAGCGTCGGGTGCGGTGACTCTCGGCCGCCCCAACTATCTTCACTACATCGCGTCCAAAGCAGGGCTGGTCGGCATGAGCCGCTCCATGGCGCGAGAGCTTGGGCCGCACTCAGTCACCGTCAATGCCGTGTTGCCGGGCTCGGTGGATACAGGTATTGAGCGCGAAACCGTGACGCCCGAAGCCAAGTCGCGCATCGTGGCCATGCAGTGCATACCGCGAGGACAAGTGCCGCAAGACCTGGTGGGCGTGATGCTGTTTCTGGCGTCCGATTCGTCCGGTTTCATCACTGGCCAGTCCATTACGGTGGACGGCGGTGCGACCCATTCTTAAGAGAGCGATGATGATCAATGTGTCTTTGGTTTGCGGCCGTTATGACAGGACGGCTGCACTGCTGGACGGAAGGGTGGGTATCGAGGGGTGTCAGGTCACTGCCGTGCCTCTCACGCCGGAAGAAACCTTTTTTCGTGTGTTCACCCAGCATGAGTTCGACGTGGCGGAGCTGTCGTTCTCCACCTATTTGATGCAGACTGCCCGGGGAGAATGCGAATATGTCGCCATCCCGGCGTTCGTGTCGCGCGCGTTTCGCCATTCGGGGTTCTATGTGCGTACAGATCGAGTGGCACAACCCGGCGATTTGCGCGGCAAACGTGTGGGTGTGCCTGAATATCAGGTGACGGCAGCGGTCTGGGGAAGGGGGATACTGCAACACGAATATGGCATTCCACCTTCCGACATCAGTTGGGTGGTCGGTGGAGTCGAGGAGCTTGGGCGGCACGAAAAAGTGCATCTGGACTGTCCGCCGGGGGTGGAAATAACGCCTGCCGAAAACCTGCCCTTGTCGGGCCAACTTGCGATGGGCGCGATCGATGCCATCCTGGCGCCGCGTGCGCCGTCCTGCTTCCAGAGTAAATGCCAGCATGTGGGTCGCCTGTTTCCGGACTCTCGTTCGGTTGAAGCAGAGTATTTCAAGAAGACCGGCATTTTTCCCATCATGCACGTGGTGGGCATCCGGAAATCCCTGGTGCAGAAGCACCCCTGGCTGGCGGCCAGTACCATGAAGGCATTCATGCAGGCGCGGGCCTTGGCGCTACCGAGCCTGGACGACACGACTGCTTTGGCGACCAGCCTGCCTTGGCTGAATCAAGAGGCTGAATTCACGCGATCCGTAATGGGTGAAGAACCTTGGCCGTATGGTGTCGAAAAAAACATCAAGACGCTCGAAGCCATGTTGACCTATCATCATGAGCAAGGCTTGTCGCAACGCAAGCTTGCCCTGGAAGAGGTTTTCCATCGGGGTTCGCTGCAGCAGTTCAAGATCTAGGAGTAAAGCAATGCCGAAGGCCGATTTGCGCGAGCGCTATGTCGGAATGTCGCTTGAGGCCGTTTTGCCCAGTCGACGCCGCCTTTATTATGGCGGCGACTGGCATGATGGCGAGCGGGGCGAAATGGCTCTTGCTTCGCCTTCCGACGGCCGCGGCCTCGGGCATGTGGCGCTTGCCGGCGTGGGGGATGTCGACGCGGCCGTGAACGCCGCCCATGCCGGCTTTTCTGTCTGGAAGGATGTACCTCCTTTTGAGCGTGGGCGTGTGCTGCGCGAAGCCGCCCGCATCCTGCGTGACAACGCGCTTGAACTGGCCATGATAGACGCGGCTGATTGCGGCAACCCCGTCAGCGCCATGGTTGGCGACGTCGAGCTCGCCGCTTCCGGGCTCGAGTACTTCAGCGGCCTCGTGCAAGAAACCAAGGGTGACACGATTCCCATGGGGCCCGGGCGCATCAACATGACGGTGCGCGAACCCTTGGGGGTGTGCTTGCGCATCATCCCTTACAACCATCCGCTTATGTTCGCCGCGATGCGGGCCGCGGCGCCGCTTGCAGCCGGAAATGCCCTGGTCATCAAGGCGCCCGACCAGGCGCCCTTGTCCTGCCTGAAGCTTGCCGAGCTGTGGCATGGCCTGTTGCCGGCCGGCGTCTTCAATATCATGACCGGCGGTCCAGAGGTCGGCGCCGCCCTCGTGGGGCATCCGCTCATTTCCAAGGTGGGGCTTGTAGGCTCTGTCCAAACCGGCCGAAAGGTCATGGAAACGGCGTCGAAGCGATTGACACCCGTGGGCCTCGAGCTGGGCGGCAAGAACGCGCTGATGGCCTGGCCGGATGTGGATGCAGACAAGGTGGCACAGGCGGCGATTGCGGGTATGAACTTCACCTGGGCAGGGCAGTCTTGCGGCTCGACCAGCCGCGTGTTCCTGCACGAGCGCATCCACGACGAAGTCATTCAACGCATGAGCCGGCTCGTCGAAGGCACGGCGCCGGGCTTGTCCCTCGATTGGGATACGCGCATGGGCGCGCTGATCAGCCGCCCGCATCTGGATGCGGTGGCGGGTTTCGTCACTGAAGCCGTGGGTGAGGGCGCCGAAGTAATCGCGGGGGGCCGCATTCCCGACGACGAGGCGCTTGCGGGCGGATATTTTTATCTGCCGACCATCTTGGCCAATGTGCACAGCAAGATGCGGGTCGCCCGCGAAGAGGTCTTCGGGCCGGTCATGTCCGTGCTGTCGTGGTCGGACGAAGAAGATCTGTTCAGAGCCGTGAATGGCGTCGAGTATGGGTTGACTGCTTCGATCTGGAGCAACGATCTGAAAACCGCAATGCGGGCAAGCCAGCGTGTCGATGCCGGCTACGTATGGATAAACGATGTGTCCCGGCACTTTTTGGGGGCGCCCTTTGGCGGCTTCAAGCAATCCGGCTTCGGTAAAGAAGAATCATTGGAGGAGTTGTTGGAACATACCCGCCTGAAGAATGTAAACATCAACTTAGCGTGATGGCAGGGCGGTGTATGCAAGTGTGTGGATGGACCCGGCATGCTGCGGCGATAGTCCCATCTTGGGGGTAGGCTGCCACGCATGCCGTCTAAAACATAATAGGAGACGTATATGTATATGCAACACCTGAAAAAAATGGGCGCGGGGTTGGCATTTGCGGCGGCGGCGGCGATGGCGCATGCGCAAGAGCCGGTCGAGATCGGCTTCATCACCACACTGTCGACGCCCGCCGGCTACATCGGCGAAGACGAACGCGATGGCTTCAGCCTGGCAGTCAAGCAAGAAGGCGGTAAGCTCGGTGGCGTACCAGTGCGCCTGCTGATAGAGGACGATGGCCTTAAACCGGCCACCGGCAAGCAGTCAGCCGAGAAAATGCTGCAGGAAGGTGTACGCCTGTTCACGGGGGTCAACTTCTCCAACGTGCTCATTGCGGTCGTGCCGTCGGTTGTCAAAGAAGATGCTTTCTATGTCAGCTTGAATGCCGGGCCGTCCAATTTTGCCGGCAAGGGATGTCACCGCAACTTTTTCTCGGTGGCCATGCAGAACGACGCCTTCGGCGATGCCGCCGCCTTGGCGGCAAACGATATGGGCATCAAGAAAGTAGTGATCCTGGCCCCCGGCTATCAGGCGGGACGCGATGCGCTCACTGCGTTCAAGCGTTCCTACGAGGGTGAGATCGTCGCCGAGATCTATACCAAGCTCGATCAGTCGGATTTTTCCGTCGAGTTGGCGCGCATCCGGTCGTTGCAACCCGATGCGATCTTTGAGTTCATGCCGGGCGGTGCGGGGATCAACTTCGCCAAACAGCTCGCCAATTCAGGCATGAAGGACACCATCAAGATGGTTACCACCTTGTACTCGATGGACGACCGCATGCTGGCCGCCACGGGTGATGCCGGCGAAGGCTTTTATCTCAGTACACAGTGGACGGCCGAGCAGGACAACGACGCAAGCCGAGCTTTCGTCAAGGCTTTCGAAGAGGAGTATGGCCGGCGTCCGACGGTATATGCGGCCACTTCATACGATACTGCACGCCTGATCGCATCCGCACTCAAGGTCGTGAACGGCGACATCAAGGGGCAAGCGGATGCATTCCGCGATGCCTTGCGCAAGGCCGACTTTGAAAGTGTCCGAGGCAAGTTCAAGTTCAACACCAACCAGTACCCTATCCAGGATTGGTATTTGGTCAAGGTCGAACGCAACGACGCGGGCAAACTTGACTACGCGCCGGTAGGCAGGATTGTGGAAGATCTTACCGACCCCTACCACACCGAGTGCAAGATGGATTAATCCTGCTGTTACGGTCTTATAAGCTTCGGTTCGCCCGCGTGAGTTTTGCTGTTCAATCGAACAGCTCGGGCGTGCCGGAGCCGCCGGTGGGAGCCGTTAGCCCAAGATGCCGCCACGTGGTCTGCGTCGCGATGCGCCCGCGCGGGGTGCGCTGCAGGTACCCGTGTTGAATCAAGTAAGGCTCGATGACATCCTCGATCGTGTCCCGCTCTTCGCCAATGGCGGCCGCCAGGCTGTCGACGCCCACCGGGCCTCCGTCAAATTTGTGCACAATGGCTTCAAGAAGCTTGCGGTCCATGACATCGAGACCTTGAGGGTCGACATCAAGCATGGCAAGCGCAGCGCCGGCGGTTGGTGTGTCGATGCGCCCGTCGGCTTTCACCTCGGCATAGTCGCGCACCCGCCGCAGCAGGCGGTTTGCGATGCGTGGCGTGCCGCGTGAACGGCGGGCGATTTCCTGGGCGCCCTCAGGCGTGATGGCCACGTTGAGCAGGTGTGCGCTGCGCGTGACAATGCGCGCCAATTCTTCGGAACTATAGAACTCCAGGCGCGACACAATGCCGAAGCGGTCTCGCAAGGGATTGGTCAGCATGCCTGCGCGGGTTGTTGCGCCCACCAGGGTGAACGGCTGCAGGTCAAGCTTGACGCTGCGTGCGGCGGGGCCTTCGCCGATCAGGATATCTATCTGGAAATCTTCTAAGGCCGGGTACAGGATTTCTTCAACGACGGGCGACAGCCGGTGGATTTCGTCGATGAACAGCACATCGTTGCGTTCGAGATTGGTCAGTAGCGCGGCCAGGTCGCCGGGGCGTTCCAGAACAGGGCCGGATGTCTGACGTAATTGCACTCCCATTTCGTGCGCGATGATGTGGGCCAGGGTGGTCTTGCCCAAGCCCGGCGGCCCGAACAGCAACACATGATCAAGCGACTCGTTGCGCTTTCTCGAGGCGGCGATGAAAATTTCAAGTTGTTCGCGCACGCGCTGCTGCCCCACGTATTCATCCAGCAGGCGCGGACGCAGCGCGCGCTCGATGGATTCTTCGTTGGGTGAGGCGCTGCGTGGCGTAACAATACGTTCGGAAGGCGCTTCGCCTGAAAGCGAATCGGAATGGATGGCCATGGGCGTTATGGAAAAGAAGGGGAGTCAATGGCAATCGTACACCAGGGCGGCGGCCGGCCCGTGTCTTGATCGGCCGCGTTGCGCTCAGTTCCGGGTGCGCAGATCGCGTCAGCGCGACAAAGACTTCAGGGCAAGGCGAATACCCTCGGCAACTTCGACGCCTTCGGGAAGGGCCTTGAGCGCCGCTTGCGATTCGTTGCTCGAGTAGCCCAGCGATAGCAAGGCATTCAGGATATCGTCGCGGCCCGAGGCGGGGCGGGAGACGTCGACATCCAGATCGGCGCCCAGCTTGCCGCGCAGTTCCAGCAGCAGGCGTTCCGCGGTTTTTTTGCCGATGCCGGGCACGCGTGTGAGCAGGGCGGTTTCCTGGCGCGTGATGGCGTTGGCCAGGTCTTGCACCGACATGCCGGATAGCACTGCCAACGCGGTGCGTGCGCCAATGCCGGTTACCTTGATGAGTGAACGAAAGGCAGAGCGTTCCTGGGCGGTTAGAAATCCAAAAAGAACGTGGGCGTCTTCGCGCACGGCCAAGTGCGTGTACAGCGAAACGCGGGCGCCGTTCTCGGGCAGGTCGTAGAGCGTGCTCATGGGCACGTCGATCTCGTAGCCGACGCCGGCGACGTCTATGCAAACGGTGGGAGGGGTTTTTTCCAGCAGTGTGCCGGAGATGCGTCCTATCATTGATACATCCTTGCAAGGCCGAGAGGCTCGACCGTACTGGTTTGATAGCCTAGCCGATCAAGCGGCCGGCGCGTAGTCTTAGCCCTCTTTTAGCGGGCAGGCCCGCCGTCTGGGCAAGCCGGTCGGCCAGCGGGCCGATGTGAGCGTGGCAGATGGCGCAAGCCAGGGCGTCAGCTGAATCGGCTGATGGTACACCGTTAAGCTTCAGCAGGTGCTGGACCATGGCTTGAACCTGCTCCTTGGCTGCATGCCCGTTGCCGACCACTGATTTTTTTATCTGCAGCGCGGTGTATTCGTGCACCAGCAGCCCGTGGTCGGCCAGTGCGCACATGGCCGCGCCTCGGGCCTGGCCCAGCAACAGCGTCGACGTGGGGTTGGTGTTGACGAAGACCTTTTCCAGCGCCGAGACGGTGGGCGAGGTGTCGCGCACGACCTCCCGGATGTTGTCCAGTATGACCTTCAGGCGCTGCGCCAGCGGCTCGTCGTTGGGAACGACGATGGTTCCGCTGGCCACATAGTGCAATTGCGATCCGTGGACATCGATGACACCGAAGCCGGTGCGTCGCAGGCCGGGGTCGATGCCAAGGATACGCATCAGTGTCACGCGCCTAGTGGCGGAAGTGCCGAACGCCGGTCAGCACCATGGCGATGCCGCGTTCGTTGGCTGCCGCGATGACTTCGTCGTCGCGCACACTGCCGCCAGGCTGGATGACGCAGGTGGCGCCGGCTTCGGCTACTACGTCCAGGCCGTCTCGGAAAGGGAAGAAGGCATCCGACGCCACCGCAGTGCCGGCCAGGCTGAGGCCGGCGTTGTCGGCCTTGATCGAGGCGATGCGGGCGGAGTCGATGCGGCTCATTTGCCCCGCGCCCACGCCGACCGTCATGCCTTGAGCAGCAAATACGATGGCGTTTGACTTGACGTACTTTGCCACATGCCAGGCGAACAGGAGGTCTTGAATTTGTTGTTCGGTGGGAGTTGTGGTGGTGACCACCTTCAGGCCCGCGGGCGTAAGCTGGTGGTCATCGGGTGTTTGCACCAGCCAGCCGCCGCCCACGCGCTTGATGTCAAAGGCGTTGCCGCCCTGGCCGGCGGGAATCTGAAGCACGCGTACGTTTTTCTTGGCGGCCAGGACCTCGAGCGCTTCAGCATCGTAGGCCGGCGCCAGCAGCACTTCCACGAATTGCTGCGAGGTAATGGCCTGCGCCGTGGCGACGTCGACCGGCCGATTGAAGGCGATAATGCCGCCGAAAGCCGAGGTGGGATCGGTTTTATAGGCTTTTTGGTAGGCTTGTTCGGGCGTGTCGGCAACCGCTACGCCGCAAGGGTTGGCGTGCTTGACGATGACGCAGCCGCACTCATGCAGGGTGCGTACGCACTCCCAGGCAGCGTCTGCGTCGGCGATGTTGTTGTACGAGAGCTCTTTGCCTTGCAGTTGGCGCATGCTGCCAAGCAGCCCCGCGTGCAGAGGCTCATCGACATAGAAGGCGGCTGTTTGATGGGGGTTCTCGCCATAGCGCAGGCTTTGCTCGCGTCGAACTTGAAGCGTGAGCACACCGGGCCATTCGTCGCGCGCAGGGCTGGCTTGCTGGACCGGTTCGGCTTCGGCCAGACTGCTGAGGTAGGCCGCGATCGCGCCGTCATAAGCGGCGGTGTGGGCGTACACCTTGGCAGCCAGTTCCAGGCGCAGGCCGTAAGAGGGCTCGCCGGCGGGGCCGTCGATTTCCGCCAGCACGCGGGGGTAATCGAGCGGGTCGATCACGACCGTGACCCCGCCTTCGGTGGTGCCGTGGTTCTTGGCGGCGGCGCGCAGCATGGCGGGGCCGCCGATGTCGATGTTTTCGACCGCGTCGGCAAAGCTGCAATCAGGTTTGGCGATGGTCTCGCGAAAGGGATACAGGTTAACGACCAGCAGATCGATCCGGTCGATGCCGTGCTCTTCAATGGTGGTGAGGTGGTCGGTGCTGTCGCGGCGGGCCAGCAGGCCGCCATGAATCTTGGGATGCAGGGTTTTGACACGCCCGTCGAGAATCTCGGGTGAGCCAGTGTGCTCGGCAACCTCGATGACCGCCAAGCCCGATTGCGACAGCAGTTTGGCCGTGCCTCCGGTGGAAAGCAGGCGTATGCCGCGCTGGACGAGAGCCTGGGCAAATTCAACGATGCCGGTTTTATCTGAAACCGAAAGCAGGGCGGTCTGGATGTTCATGCGAAAAATGAAAGTAGATAAGAAGAATCAGGGATGGATATCGTGGGCCTGGAGTTTCTTTCGCAGAGTGCTGCGGGTAATGCCCAGCATTTCGGCGGCGCGCGATTGGTTTCCGTTGGCTTTTTCGAGGGCTACCTGAAGCACGGGGCGCTCGACGCATCGCACGACCATGGCCAGCATGTCGTGAGGTTCAGAACCGCCCAGGTCGGAGAAATAGCGCTCAAGGCTTTCGCGCACGCATTGCTCTAAAGGATTAATGACGCTCATAGTAATTAGTTGACTGTTCTTGGCGCTGCTTAGGCCGCCAGGGCAGCAGGCGTGGTGCAAATCGGCTCGTTGGATGGGTATTGGTCAAACCAGTGCTCGAGCGCCCGTACCTGTTCGGCGGTGTGTTCCGCCTGGTTGATGCAGGTTATCAAAGTTTGCGCCCCCGGCATATGTGCTAGATACCAGCCGATATGCTTGCGGGCCGAGCGCACGCCGGTGAACTCGCCGTAAAAACGGTAGTGGTCTTCAAGGTGCTCGAGCAGGCATTCACGCAGTTCGCCGAAACAGGGAGGCGGAAGATGGCTTCCTGTCGCCAGAAAATGCGCAATTTCGCGGAATATCCATGGGCGACCCTGCGCGGCCCGGCCGATCATCACGGCATCGGCCCCCGTATACTGTAATACGTATTTGGCCTTTTCGGGCGAATCGATGTCGCCATTGGCGATCACGGGTATTTCCAGAGCCTGCTTCACTTGCCTGATAGTGTCGTATTCGGCTTGGCCCTTGTACATATCGGCACGTGTGCGTCCGTGCAGGGTCAAGGCGGCGATGCCTATGTTTTGCGCCAGCGTGGCGATGCGCAGGGCGTTGCGTGAGGAACTATCCCAGCCTGTGCGTGTTTTAAGCGTGACGGGCACACCGTGCGGCCGGCACGCTTCCACCACGCTTTGCAGAATTTTAACGATGAGGGCTTCGTCGCGCAGCAAGGCCGAGCCCGATGCCACGTTGCACACCTTTTTTACCGGACAGCCCATGTTGATGTCGATGATGCGGGCGCCCTTGGTGATGTTGAATACTGCCGCCTCGGCCATCATGCCGGGGTCGGAACCCGCGATCTGAACGGCTATGGGATCGGCCTCGCCCTGATGGTTCAGACGCCGCGACGTTTTGACGCTGTTCCATAGGCGCGGATTGCTCGCAGCCATTTCGGACACGGCGTATCCCGCGCCCAGCCGCTTGCACAATTGGCGGTAGGGTCGGTCGGTAACACCCGCCATGGGGGCGACGAAGACGGGGTTGGGAAGTTGCCAGGGGCCGATGCGCATGGGGTGATTTTACCCTACCGGTCTGGACGCCTGGTGCGTGGTTTAGGTGCGAAGCCCTTCGAGCAGGTGTCGCGCCAGAGGAGTGCGCAGTGCGCGGCAGGAATCCAGGGCCAGCAGGCTGAGGCCGCAGCCGTGTTCGACGAGCGGGTTGCCGGTGGCGAATACGCGCGGCAGGAAATCGGTTAGCGCCGAGGTGATCCACCGGTCGGGCCGGCGCCGGCGCGTGAATTTTTGCAGTAGCGGCGCCGGGTCGCTTGTGGGGTGATTGAGCCAGCCGCTAAGTGCCTGAGCTAGTTGGGCGGCGTCGCGCAGGCCGAGATTCAGGCCCTGGCCTGCCACGGGGTGCAAAGTCTGGGCGGCGTTGCCCACCGCCACCGTGCGTGAGTCGAGCAGCAGGGGGCCGGCATTAAGAGCCAGTGGAAACACATGGCGCTCGCCGACGGGTTCAAGGCTTCCCAGGCGGTCGCCGAAAGCGTCTTGTAATTCGCGGGCGAATTGCGTGTCGTCAAGTTGCAGCAGAAGCGTCGCCCGCTCGGGCGCGCAGCACCATACCAATGCGTACCGCGCTCCACCAGCAGGGTGGGGCAGAATCGCCAGCGGGCCCTGACGGGTGAATCGTTCGTAAGCCCATCCTGCCCTGGGCCGACCAGCTTCAATGCTGGTTAGCACCGCATATTGGTCGTAACTGCGCTGGATGCCACCGGGGGGCGAGCCGTCTGACCTTACGCGCAGGCGCCCATCGATGGGCCGGCCATCGGCAGTTCGCCACTGGGATTTGTGCGCGCCGGGTTCCTCGCGGCCGGCTTCCAGCAGTGAGACACCGCTTTGAGTCAACGCCTGCAACATTGATTGCTGCAAGGCCGGATAGGCAACCACGCTGCCCAGTCTGGGTACGCCGAGTTCTTCGTGGGTGATCAGGGTGCGGCCCAGGCGGCCGCGCTGCGAAACATGGACGGTGGTGATTTCGGCGGATTGAGCCGGCCAGGCGCCCAGAGGTTCGAGAAGCATGCGACTGCCGTGGTTCATGGCCAGGGTGCGGGGGTCGGCCGCAACAGGGGTGGCCTGGCTCGTGGGCGACCTCTCGAGCAAGGCAATGCGTTCGGGTACGCGCGCCGTACGCGCCAACAGCAGTGCCAAGGCGGAACCCACCGGGCCCGCTCCGGAGATGACGATGTCGAATTCGGGCGTTTCCATGGTCATGGTCGGGTTTACTACAATGCAGGCCGTAATGAGCGTTGTGAGGCTTGGGCCGTGAAAGTGATAGAGGATAGTATGGAGCAGAACCATACCGCCGTGGATGGCGGGCTGAATCGACACCGAAGCAAGGTCATTGTAGCCCTGCTGGCGGCGGTCTTGGGGGTGTTTGGAGCCCATTGGTGGTATCTGGGCCGCCCGCGCGCCTGGATGGTGACCTTGGCGTCGTGCCTGATGATAGTGCTGGCGCAGTTTTATCCTGTTTGGTGGGATAGCCCTCCATTCCTCTTCTTGGTCGTGCCGATCACGGCCGGTTTTATCGAGTCGCTGATCTTTTCGTTAAAGACCGACGCCTGGTTCGACGCGCGGTACAACGCCGGCTCCGGCCGCACAACGCGTACCGGATGGGGGCCGGTGCTCATTGCCATCTTTGCCACTTTAGTGGGCAGTTCGGCGTTGCTGTTTGGCATTGCGCTGATCGTGATGCATGTATACAGGGCTCTGGGCTGGCTGGATGGCTACGTTTTGTGAAGCCGGCCGGCAAGGCGGCTTTGTATCCCTGCGCCAACATTTCGAAATTACCAAGGGTTGTTATGTCCACGTCGCCACGCTAGAATATAAGGCTGTTGAATTTTACGGAGCTAGAAGCGGTGAATTCCGACTCAGACGATGGCAATAGTCGATTGTGTAGCGGTCGATTGTGCAGCGATCCATTGAGCAGTGATCGATTATGCACAAACAAAGCCAAAGACTGAAAGCCAGGCGCAAGATGTATGACAAGGCAACCCACTAGGCAAGCTGCAAGGTAATCCGGCAGGTTAGCGTTAGCGGGCAAGGAAAATTCCCTTTGTAGCCCTATTGTCCACGCCCTGGTGATTTCAGTCACAACTTATGGGCGTGGGCGGCAGTACATGGCAAAGTTCTTTTGCCGTGAAAGTCTCCCACACGAATGTTTTCAATCATTGCGGGCCGCAGGCAAGCGGCCTGCTTGTGCCGAGCGCTGTCGCGCCGGCCGTGTGTTTACGGGAGGTCTCTTATGCGGCTCTTCAACCTCTTCCTGCGTCGCGCCGGCGTGCGCCCAACCGCGATGCCTGTGCGCAAACCGCTTTCGCGGCTTACCATCATGTGTCCACGCGCCGATCTGGCTCAGTTACGTAAACAGATCTACGCCGATTTTGGCGCGGCGGGGCTTTCTGTGGCCGGCATGCAAATCGACCATGGCAAGCACGCCGACCTGGCCACGGCCTGCGTCACCGTAAATTGTCCGCCCGAACTACGCAGCGTGCTGATGGACCGCGCCCGGCACTTGCGCTCCAACCCCTCGGTTCGGGGCCTGCAATGGGGCGACCATCGGCATATTGCTTTAAACTAGGGCATCGCTGCACAAGCTGCGCGGCTTACGCAAGCTACGCCGCTTGTGCAGGGCCCCCTAATAGTTTTGCTACCGCCATGCAGTGGTTGCGCGCGCCGACCATGCTGCGGCCGTTTGGTGGTTTGAATCTGGATCATCCATGGATCTTGGCTGGCTCATACCCTGGGAATTTTCCCCAACCCTAATCATTGCCTTCATCGTATCCGGCGCATTGTATATACGCGGCACCCGGGTGCGCCGGGTTGGCGCCGCGCGCCAGCTCCTCTTCTGGTGCGGCTTTGTACTGTTGTATCTCTCGCTGCATACACGCATCGATTATTACGCCGAGCGCTTGTTCTTTGCGCATCGCCTCCAGCATTTGGTTTTGCACCACTTGGGGCCGCTTCTTATCATGGGAGCATACGCCGGCCAGGTCCTGCGGGCCGGTTTGCCCATGCGCGCCCGCATCTGGCTGCGCGATTTCCGGCGCACCCCCGGCGGCCGGGTGGTTAAGGCTGTATTCACCAATAAATACTGGGTGCCGTTCCTGTTCGTGTTCCTGGTGGTGGTGTGGTTAATCCCCACCATCCAGTTTTATTCCATGCTCGACTGGCGCCTGTACCGCTTCATGAACTGGTCTGTGGTTATCAGCGGCTTCATGTACTGGAACCTCATTCTTGATCGTCGCCCCAGTCCGCCGGCCGTCATGTCGCCTGGTGCGCGCATTCTGTCTCCCGTAATCACCATGGTGCCGCAAATGATCGTAGGCGCCGTCATCACTTTCACTGAATACGATCTTTATCCGGTGTTTGATCTTTGCGGGCGTGCCATTCCAGGCTTGTCGGCGGTTACCGATCAAGCCATCGGAGGCCTCACCATGTGGGTGCTGGCCGGCTTCATCGAGGTTTTCGGCTTGCTGTTTGCCCTGGCGACGCTGATGCGGCTATCGGGGAAAAACCGGCTGCCAGACAAAAACAATCGCTTTTCGGCCAAGAACCGGCGGCCGGCTGCGATAAGCGCATGATGGTGCGACCGTTTTCCTTTCGCCGCCTCAGGCGCCGGGCAGCATGGCGGCTGGCTGCGCTATTGTGTTGCACGGCCATGGGTTTTGTTGCGCATGGCCAGCCGGTGGGCCTGCCCAGCATGGGCCCTGCCTCGTCGGCCGAGTTATCGCCTGTGCTCGAGCAGACCCTGGGCGACGCAATTATGGAGCAGGGCCGCCGCGATCCCACCTATATCCAAGACCCCGACGTCAGCCAGTATCTTGCCAGTCTGGGCCGGCGGCTTGTGGCCGGCTCCTCCAATCCGGCACAGTCCATCCAGGTCTTCGCCATACGTGATCCCCAGATCAATGCTTTCGCCCTGCCCGGCGGGTATGTGGGCATCCATAGCGGCTTGGTGGTGGCGTCGGATAACGAATCCCAGCTTGCATCGGTGGTGGCCCACGAAATCGGTCACGTCTTGCAGCGTCACGTCGCCCGGGGCATGACCCAGCAAGAACAGTCCAGTCATCTTATGATGGCGTCGGTGGCGGGGGCCTTGCTGGCCGCCCTGGCGGGCAGCGGAGACCTGGCCATGGGAGTGGCGGCATTCGGCCAGGCGGCGGCTGTCGATCGGCAGTTGGGCTTCTCACGCCAAGCCGAACAGGAAGCCGATCGTGTTGGTCTGGACATGCTGCGCCGTGGCGGATTCGATCCCAACGGCATGACGCAGATGTTCGGCCAACTCATGAATGCTTCGCGTCTCAATGAGGGCATGGGGGGCGGCTCGTATGCCAGTACCCACCCGCTATCGATCCAGCGCATGTCCGACATACAGAACCGTGTGCGTGAGGCGCCGTCGAACAGGCACCACGACAGCGATACCTACTGGTATGTACGGGCCAAGTTGCGTATCTTGCAAGAGCGCAGCGGCCAGCGCAGCGCCGAATCCGCGTTGCGGCGCGAAGCGGAAAACTTCCAGGGCGTACGCCGCTCCGCGGCCTGGTATGGTCTGGCATACTCCGCTTGGCGCCAGGGCGACCTTGCGGCCACCAGCCAGGCGCTGGAGGCGTCTCGCGAAGGCGGCGCCAACTCGCCCGAAATTGCGGGCCTCAGCATTGCGTTGTCAATCAAGCAAGGTCGTCACGAGCAAGCTCTGGGTCAGGCCGAGACAGCGTGGTCGCGCTGGCCTCAAAGCCTTGGCGTCGCCTTGGCCATGGTCGAGGCGCTGAAGGTTGCGCGGCAAGATCAAAAAGCGGTGCAATTCCTCGAACAGCGCATCAAGCAGTGGCCTGATGAGCCCAGGCTGTATCAATTGCTGGCCCAAAGCCACGAGCGTCTGGGCAAGGGCGTCGACGCACGGCGCGCCATGGCGGTCTACTATGAAAAAGTGGGCGCGCTGCCAACCGCGGTCGAACATCTGCAGCAGGCCCGGGGCATGTCCTCTGATTTCTACGTGCAGTCCCAGCTCGACGTCGAAATCCGCCGCCTGCAAGAAAAAGTCCGCTCCGACCGCGCCCTGCTCGAGCGATTCAGGCAATAGTCGCCCCCTTGGGGGGCAGCAATCAGCCGTCGGGCTGAGCGGCGTGGGGGCCTCTTTCGCCGCCGGGCCGCCCCAAGGCGAAAGGCGCCCCCTTGGGGGGCAGCAATCAGCCGTCAGGCTGAGCGGCGTGGGGGCCTTCTTACATGCGGGTTTCGAAATATCGAGCGATGCGCTGGGGCAGCCAGTTCAGGTGGCCCGGGAATGCCCCGGTGACAAAACCCATGTGTCCCCCTTCGGCCGGCTGGTGAAGCAGCACAGTATCCGAGCATTCGTGCGAATCGGGCAGCGAGGGCGCTGGAACGAAAGGGTCATTGCGCGCGTTCAGCACCAGCGTGGGCACTGTCAGCTCTTTCAGCCAGGGTTTGCTGGAGGCGCGGGTCCAGTAATCGAGTGCGTTCTTGTAACCGTGCATGGGCGCCGTGTATATGTCGTCGAATTCGCGCAGCGTACGCGCCTGACTAAAGCGCAACACGTCGATGTTGCCCGGAAATCGCTTGAGCTTTTCGAGCACCTTCCGTTTCATGGTGCGTAAAAAATAGGGTCCGTACAGCCGTCTGCCCGAAATGGTGTCGGATAGGGCCGCTCCGCAGGCCACCAGATCGAGTGGAACCGAAACTGCGGCGGCCGCCTCGAGCCGCTGTGCAAGTTCGGGGTGCTCGCCCAGGAACTTGAGCATGGCGTTGCCGCCCAGTGAGACCCCCGCCGCGTGCCATTTGGCATGCGGCAGCCGGGCAAGGGCGGTGTCGAGCATGAAGCGAAGGTCGTCGCTGTCGCCCGAGTAGTAGGCTCGCGCCATCCGGTTCGTAAAACCCGAGCAGCCGCGCAAATGGGCGATGACCACCACCCAACCGCGCGCGCGGAAGTGTTGCGCTATGGACTGGGCGTAGTGGCTCGAGCTGCTGCCCTCAAGGCCATGAAACAAGACCAGCGCGGAAGTGTCGGGTGACGAGGGTAAAGAGGCCCAGTCGCTTTCATGCATCCAGCGACGCGCGGCGGTGGCGGCCAGCCTCGGGTCGGCCTTCACATGGACGTTGTCGGCCGTCTTGTTGGGAAACAGATGCGGCCCGACCCAGTCGAAGTCGATGAAATCGCCGTCGGGCGTGTCGACACGGTCGCGGACGAAGGCGATACGGTGGTAGCGCGCCGCCAGCGCGCCGTGAATGGTTTGGAGATGCCCGCCGGGCAACCAGAAAGGTTGCGGGCAGGGAGAGGAATCGATCTGCGCGGCCACAAGCTTAGCGTGAACAGCCCTATGTCAAAGTTTGTCTTGAAGTTGATAGATTGCGCTGCAATAAGGGCAGGTAGCGGTGCCCGATTTGGCCAGCTCGATATAGATGCGGGGGTGCATCGACCATAGCGGCGCCTTGGGGCCGGGGCAGTAGACAGGCAGCTCGTCGGGCGTGACGAGAATGGGTTGCAGGCTTTGTGCGGTCTGCGGTTCTGCGCTCATGACGTTTCCTGGGTTCAATTGCGATAAGAATGATCAGTTGGCGGGAAAGGGCCGCGTCGGCCTCTAGACCTTGGTCAGCCAGTGCAGGTACTTGGGGTTTCGGCCGTTGACCACGTCGAAGAAAGCTTTTTGCAGTTTCTCGGTGACCGGGCCGCGACTGCCTTGGCCGATGCGGCGGTTGTCGATTTCGCGTATGGGCGTTACTTCGGCGGCTGTGCCGGTAAAAAAAGCTTCGTCGGCGATGTAGAGATCGTCGCGGGTGAGGCGGCGGGTATGTATGGTTAGCCCCAAATCGGCTGCGATCGCGTGGATTGAGTCGCGCGTGATGCCGGTAAGGGCGGAAGCAATTTCGGGCTCGTACAGTATGCCGTTCTTGACGATGAAGATATTCTCGCCCGAGCCCTCTGCGACGAAACCGTCGGTATCCAGCAAGATGGCCTCGTCGTAGCCTTGTTCGATGGCTTCGGTGTTGGCCAGGATGGAGTTGGCATAGGTGCTGGCGACCTTGGCGCGAGGCATGGTCACGTTCACGTGTTGGCGAGCGAACGACGAAATTTTGACGCGTATGCCCTGTGCCAGGGCTTCTTCGCCCAAATACGCGCCCCATGGCCAAGCGGCGATGGCGACATGCACGGTGGCGCCTTTGGGCGAGACGCCCATTTTTTCGGAGCCGTAAAACAGCAGCGGTCGGATGTAGCAGGATTCGAGCTCGTTGCGGCGAACGACTTCGAGCGTAGCCTGTATGATGGTCTCGCGGTCGAAGGGGATTTCCATCTGGTAGATGTGGGCTGAATTGAAGAGCCTGTCGGTATGCTCGCGCAGGCGAAACACAGCGGTTCCGATTTCGGTGTTGTAGGCGCGCTCGCCCTCGAAGACGGCCAGTCCGTAATGCAGCGAATGGGTCAGGACGTGTGTGGTGGCGTCGCGCCACGGCACCAGTTTCCCGTCATACCAGATAAGGCCGTCACGATCGGACATCGACATAATGCTCTCCATGAAAAGAGGCATCATTGTACCAAGGGGCGACACCGTCATCGTGCCGCGCCGGGGTGGTTCCGGCACGCCCTGATCGTTGACATTTCACGACACTTGTGACTGATATTGTCCGGATTCCCGGCGCGGAAGACGGCCCTGCGCTAAAATAGGTCAGTTACCAACGCCGGACTAGGCATTCGCCCGGACCGGCATTTACCATTTCAATGACAGATACCAGCAAACCAGACACACCCACTTTCTCGGACTTCGGTCTGCATCCCAGCATCTTGCAGGCGATTGCATCCACCGGATACACCACGCCAACGCCGATACAGAGCCAAGCCATCCCAGTCGTCCTGGACGGGCGCGACGTTATGGGGGCGGCCCAAACCGGCACTGGCAAGACAGCCGCCTTCACTCTGCCCATATTGCACCGCCTGATGGCGCTGGCCAATACCAGTGCATCGCCGGCGCGCCATCCAGTGCGGGCTCTCATTCTTGCTCCCACGCGCGAACTGGCCGACCAAGTGGCCGAGAGCGTCGCCAAATACTGCAAGGGTACGCCATTACGCTCGGCCGTAGTCTTTGGCGGGGTCGATATAAACCCGCAGCGGGAAGCTCTGCGGCGCGGCTGCGAGATACTTATCGCCACGCCCGGCCGTCTGCTCGACCACGTTGAGCAACGCAACGTCAATCTTGGGCAGGTGGGCATTCTGGTGCTGGATGAAGCCGACCGCATGCTTGACATGGGCTTTTTGCCCGACCTCGAACGCATCGTCAGGCTGTTGCCCGTAAAGCGGCAGACGCTGCTTTTCTCGGCCACGTTCAGCAGCGAGATCCGCAAGCTGGCGCGCGCCAGCCTCAACACCCCGGTCGAGATTGAAGTGGCGGCACGTAACGCCACCGCCGATACGGTCAGCCAGATCGCCTATCCGTTTTCGGGCGACGACAAGCGCGCCGCAGTGGTGCACTTGGTCAAGTCGCGCGGTTTCAACCAGGTGATCGTGTTTTCCAATACCAAGATAGGCACCAGCCGTCTGGCCCGCCAGCTTGAACGCGACGGCGTCAAGGCAGAGTCCATCCATGGCGACAAAAGCCAGCTCGATCGCATGAAGGCGCTTGAGGCGTTCAAGGCGGGCGAACTCGAGGTTCTCGTTGCCACCGACGTGGCGGCGCGAGGCCTGGATGTGGCCGGTGTGCCGTGCGTCATCAATTACGACCTGCCGTACAACGCCGAAGACTACGTGCACCGCATCGGGCGTACCGGTCGAGCGGGCGCAAAGGGCGAGGCGATTGCCTTGTACGCGCCCGATGAAGAGCGTTACCTGCTCGATATCGAAAAGCTCATCAAGGCCAAGATTCCACGCGGCCATTTAAGCCTGCCGCCGCGATCGCGCGTTAGTGATCGCAGCCGCTCAAGCTATTCGGGCGGTGGCATTACGCGCAAGCCCGTCGATGATTTTTTCCATCGTCCCTACGTCCCATCGTCGAGTGCCGGAAATGCGGCTGCAGACGTCCGCGGCAATACGGCGGCGGCAACTTCAAAAAGGTCGGTGGGCGTGCTGCTGGGCGGCGGACGCTAAGCAAACTGTACCTGTTTCGCTGTATGCGGCGTACGCTGCTCGGCTTGCCTGGCTTCCGGCTTTCTAGCTTTGCGCCAGCAAGGGGCGCAAAGGCGGCGGGCCGCCGTCGCGCTGCGCGGTTCGCAAGTCGTCGGCTCGATCCAGCAGTTTTTCGAGATGGCTGATATACGGCAGCTGCGTCCCGAAAAAAAGGTTCGTCCCGCCGCTTTGCAGCAGCAGTGTCGGGAAGTTCTCGACATCTTCATCCCCGAGCAGCTCGGGCTGTTCTTCGATATCGACCCAAATGAAAATGTGCTGCGGATGGCGTTCCGCCAAAGCAGAGAAGTCGTGCTGGTACTGCCCGCAGGTATCGCACCATTGCGCGCAATAACATACGACAAGCATGTCGTCGTTGCCTTCGGCGCGTTGCTTCAGAGCTGCAAGGTCGTGTTGCGGATCGTAAATTGGCATAAAGACAAACCGAATGGTGTTTGATTATGATAGCCGGGTGTTCATCAGAAAGCATTGCCCATGACCGATTATGACATTGCAGTCAGGCCCGCGACCGGCCTTGCCGCGGTAGGGGTGGCATTCAAGCGGGCGCTTGTCACCCAGTGCCATCCCAAAATGCTATTGACGTTGCTCCTGCCTTTTTTCATTGCTTTGGTGGGCGCCGTGGTGTTGCTGTGGGCCTTTTGGGCTCCGTTGACCAATTGGTTGGACGCCCACGCACTCAATTGGCATTATTTGAACGAGTTTGATCAATGGCTGTTGGCCATCGGCCTGTTTTCTTTGAAGCTGTATCTGGTTCCGCTGTTGGCGGTGGCCATACTGCTGCCGCTTTCCGGCATATTGGGCCTGATAATCGCCGCCATCTTCGTCATGCCCATCGTGTTGCGCCACCTCGAGAGGCGCGAATATCTGGGCGTTGTGCGCCACGGGCAATTCTCCAATACATATAGTGCCTGGAACGCCATCTGGGTGGGGGTCTTGTTTTCGCTTGGCTGGCTGGTAACCATGCCGTTGTGGCTGATCCCCCCTTTACCGGTGGTCTTGCCCATTGTCTGGTGGGCATTCGCTTTTACCCGCATGTTGCGCGTCGATGCCATTATCGAACACGCTACCGCCAACGAGCGCAAGCAAATCTGGCGCAGGCACAGCCGGCAGTATTGGCTGATCGGCTTCGTGCTGGCGCTGGTCAACTTGTTTCCACCTGCCTGGCTGGTGTTGCCGGTATTTTCAGCACTGGTTTTTGCGCATTTCAGCCTCGAGGCCCTGCGCCAGCTGCGCCAGCGCGAGGCCCTGCAGGTAGGTGTCAATCTTGATCAGGAGCAATCATGACAGTGAACGCTTCCGGGCCCACCAGTCTTGTGCGGCTTATCATTATCGGCGATGAAATTCTTTCAGGTCGACGCCAAGACAAACACATGCCCAAACTCATCGATTTGTTGTCCCAGCGAGGCATGCAGCTGGCGGGCGCCGAGTTCATTTCAGATGATCGCGACACCATTGCAACCACCCTCGAACGCAGTTTTGCCAGTTCTGACATTGTATTTTGCTGTGGCGGAATCGGGGCGACACCGGATGACCAGACGCGCCAGGCGACGGCCCAGGCCTTGGGCGTGGCGCTGGCCTTGCACCCGGAGGCCGAACGCCTGATCACAGAGCGATGCGCCGAGATGTCGCGCCGGGGCAGCGGCAGCGCCGATATGTCGACCCCGGAAAATCAACAGCGATTGCAGATGGGCGTGTTTCCGCAAGGCGCCCAGATCGTGCCCAACCCATACAACAAGATTCCCGGCTATTTCATTCGCAACCACACCTTCATGCCTGGGTTCCCCGTAATCGCATGGCCGATGATGGAATGGACGCTGGATACGCGCTATCGCCATTTTCATCACCGTACGACCCGTATCGAGCATTCCTTCCTGGCCTTCAATCTGCCAGAGTCGCGCATCACGCCCGCGCTTGAAGCACTCGAGCTGCAGTGGCCCGGCGTCAAGGCTTTCAGCCTGCCCAGCATGGGCGACAAAGGTCATCCGCACATCGATCTGGGCGTCAAGGGCGAACCCCAGGCCGCAGCTGAGGCTTTGGCTTACCTGCGTGCCGAGGTTGAGCGCGCAGGCGGCAGACTGACGCCGCCATAAGGGCCGGTATCAGCAAAAAACACTTGCCAGCAACAAGGTTTTTTTCATAATATGGGATTGTTGCGTTGCGACATATCTCTTTCACCATGCCGATCCAGACCACAACAGCCTCTAAACCCCTCGAGCCCATCTCCGCCGAAGGGTCCCAAATTGCCATCCAGGTACTCGAGCGCGCCATGCTGCTGCTCGACGTGTTGGCTAGGCATGCTGAGCCGGTCGCACTAAAGAATATAGCGGCCGCCACGGGCTTGCACGCCTCCACTGCTCATCGAATTCTTAATGATCTGGTGGTGGGACGCTATGTCGAGCGCGTCGACAGCGGCATGTATCAATTGGGCATGCGGCTGCTCGAGCTTGGGTCGCTCGTCAAGGGCCGTCTCAACGTGCGCGAAGTGGCCATCGACTATATGCGCGAGCTGCACACCATCACCGGTCAAACCATCAACCTTTCGGTCCAGCAGGGCGATGAGATCATTTATGTCGAACGTGCCTGGAGCGAGCGTTCGGGCATGCAGGTGGTGCGCGCCATCGGGGGGCGGGCGCCTTTGCACCTTACCTCCACCGGCAAGCTGTTTCTTTCTGTGAGCGACCCACGTCAGGTGAAGGCGTACATCATGCGCACCGGTCTGGCGGGTACGACCCGGAACAGCTTGACGAAGGCTGATCAACTGGAACGAGATCTGGCTTTGATCCGCCGCCACGGCTATTCACGCGACAACGAAGAGCTTGAGCTGGGGGTGCGATGCATAGCCGCTGGAGTTTACGACGATAGCGGGAAGTTGCAGGCGGGGCTGTCGATCTCGGCTCCCGCAGATCGTCTGCGGGATGAGTGGATCGGTTTATTGCAAGATACAGCCGCCCGGATTTCCGAGGCGCTGGGGTACGAGCGTACCGCCCTGGGCGTCTAAGCACCCAATTCCCCTTATTTCCAAAAATAATGCCATTATTTTGTTGCGGCGCAACAAAAACACTTGACGTGGCTGCGAAACTCCGTAAAATAGGATTTGTGCAATGCAACATAATCAGTTGCCAACAGCCCAGCTCTGAATGCCGGGCGCCCCACTTTGAGGAACCCACCATGAGCACTATCCCCCAAAACGTTTTCGCTACGCAGAAAGCCTCGCTGGACAACCTGCTTGCGTTTCAAGGCGCATTTTTCGACGGATTCGAAAAGCTTGTCGACCTGAACCTGAAGGTTATGAAAGCCACGCTGGACGAAGCCGCCCAGAAGTCGCAAGAAGCGATTGAAGTCAAGGATGCGCAGGAAGCCGTTACGTTCACCAGTTCGCTGGTACAGCCCAGCGCAGAAAAAACGCTCGCTTACAGCAAGCATGTTTATGACATTGTCTCTTCGTTGCAAGGCAACCTGAACCGCCTGACCGAAGATCAGGTCGCCCAGGCCCAGACGCAGATTTCCGATGCCATCGAGCAATTTTCCAAGTCGGCTCCCACTGGCTCTGAAAGTGCTGTTGCCTTGATGAAGTCTACGCTTGCCTCGGTCAATAACGCCTACGAGTCGGTCAGCAAGGCCGCCAAGCAGGCTTCGCAAACCGCTGAATCCAACATGACCGCAGCTGCCAATGCGACCTTCCAGGCCGCGTCATCCGCAGCCGAAGCAGCGGAAGCAGCCGCCAAGCCGGCATCGCGTTCGCGTCGCGCCACCGCTTAATGCAAGCGGCCCGCCAACAGGCGGGCCGATAGAAGCGAGCTTGTCCGTCGACCTCAAACGGGTTGACGGCCAGGCAAAAAACCTCGGTATAGTCTACCCGACTTGCCGAGGTTTTTTACTTGCGGGTTGGGCGACAAAGAGCGGGCATGCGCATGAAGGCGCTTTGAGGGCTTACTTGCGGCTTAAGGCACGCACGCAGTCTTTGACCAGCAAGGGGCCGCGGTAGATCAGGCCGGTATACAGCTGGACGGCGTCGGCGCCTGCTTCGATTTTCTCGCGCGCGTGTCGACCTTCGTGTATTCCGCCAACACCGATGATCGCAAGCTCGGCGCCCAGGCGTTGTCGCAGCCGATGTATGACAGCCAACGACAAAGCATGCACGGGCGGGCCTGAAAGCCCGCCGGCCTGGCCCGCGTGAGGGTGGCCCGAGACGGCGTCGCGCGTGATGGTGGTGTTGGTCGCAATGACGCCGTCGACACCGTACCGAGGCAGGGTGTCGGCAATGAGGTCGATCTGCTCTGCAGAGAGATCGGGGGCAATCTTTACGACCAGCGGCACGTTCTTTTGGTGCCTGTCTGCTAATTCCTTGCGCTTTTCCTGCAGCGACTGCAGCAAGGCGGAAAATTCGTTTCCATCTTGCAAGCTGCGCAGGTTTTGGGTGTTCGGCGATGAAATGTTTACGGTAACGTAGTCGGCATGCGGGTAGACGCCTTCGAGGCCGATGAGGTAGTCGTCGATCGCGTTTTCGATGGGCGTGTCGGCGTTTTTCCCGATGTTCAGGCCCAGGATGCCGCCCTGTGTACGCCAGGCGCTTTTCTTGACGTTGTCGATGAAGTTGTTCAGCCCGTCGTTGTTGAAACCCAGGCGATTGATCAGTGCGTGGGCCTCGGGCAGGCGATACATGCGCGGTTTGGGGTTGCCAGGCTGCGCGCGTGGCGTGACCGTGCCAACCTCGATAAAACCAAAACCCAGTTGCCCCAGCGCATCGATGTGGGCGCCATTTTTATCCAGGCCCGCGGCAAGCCCCACCGGATTACGCAAGGACATGCCCATGAGCTGGGCGGGAAGACTCGGGCGGCTGGCTAGAAGCTGCCGCGTCAGGCGGCAGTCGTAGGCTTTTTGCAGCGAAGAAAGAGTTAGTTCGTGGGCAGTTTCTGCGTCCAGGGAAAAGAGCGCCGGACGCGCCAGCGAGTAGGAATTAAAAAGCAGGGACATCGGATTAGATAAGGGTCCAGTGGCTGTCGCGCAGTATTTCGCACGGCTGATATTGTGTTTTGTACGCCATTTTACGGCTTTCCTTGATCCAGTATCCCAGATATAGCCAAGGCAGGCCCATGGCCCGACAGCGATCGATCTGCCACAACACGCCATAGGTGCCCAGGCTGCCGGGCGCGTGGGGATCAAAAAAGGTGTAGACGGCCGATAGCCCTGTGTCGAGGATATCTATGATGGACACCATCTGCAAAACACCTTGCTCGTCGCGGAACTCGATCAAGGTAGTGTCGACCCTGCTGGTAAGAAGAAACTGCGTGTACTGCGATTGGTCGTCGTCGTCCATGCCCGCCCCGGCGTGCCGAGTAGATACGTAGCGACGATACAGTTCAAAATGCTCTAGCTGAAATTCCAGCGGCGCATTGCTTGCCTGTAAGTTCTGATGTTTGCGCCATATTTTGCGTTGAGTGCGGTTGGGCTCGAAACGATCGACCGAGACGCGTATGGGCTGGCAAGCGCGGCAAGCATCACAATGTGGCCGGTAGGTGAAGAGCCCGCTGCGGCGAAAGCCCTGCCGAACCAACTGCGAATAGGTGGCTGCATCAATCAAGTGGGTGGGGGCCGCCACCTGGGAACGTGCTTCGCGCCCTTCGATGTAGCTGCAAGGGTATGACGCTGTTGAATAGAATTGCAGGGTCTTGAGCGTCGGCTCGGTGGGATGACTCATGGCATAGTTCGACGGGCCGGGGCTTTCATTATGGCGTCATAGTTGGCAGGGCTGCAAGCTCACCGGCGGCTGTCAGGCGCCCTCTGTGCCATTGAGGTGTAGGATGGCGTCGCGTGTCGGCCAGCATAAGCAGGAATTTTTCGCGGCTTATCGGGCGTGCGCCCAGCCGCGTCAGATGAGCCGTCTGTTGCTGGCAATCGATATGCGAAATGCCCTGGCGCTGTAAAAAGGCCACGAGATAGGCCAGTGCCAATTTGGACGCATCGCTGGTTTTGGCAAACATCGACTCTCCGTAGAACATTCGCCCCAGACATACGCCGTACAGGCCGCCGACGAGCCGGCCTTCGTGCCAGGTTTCGATGCTATGCACCTTGCCGGCCTTGTGCCAAGCATGGTACGCCGCTTGAATCTGCGGTGAAATCCAGGTGCCCGACAGTCTTCCGCGCGGCTCGGCGCAAGCCTGAATCACACGTGAAAAAGCCGTGTTGATGCGTATTTGGGTGGGCGCCATAGGGTCGTGGTCGCCCCGCGCCACTTGCCGCAGCTTTTTGCGTAGTGAATGCGATGCACGAAAATCGGCGCAGTTGAGCACCATGCGGGGGTCGGGGCTCCACCATAGTATGGGATCGCCCTCGTTGAACCACGGAAATATGCCTTGGGAATAGGCTTCGGTCAGGCGCTCGATGGAAAGCCCGCCCCCCACGGCCAGCAAGCCTTCGGGCAAAGCTTTGCTGGGATGCGGAAACGGAGAGTGCTCATCGATCCAGGCAAGGGGGTTCACGGTAAAACTGCTTAGTCGGGTACTGGCAGGGGAATCTCGTAGTGACGCATGGGAAATTCTCTTTGCTTCGCATCGGCGACGTAGTGTTCGAGCGTGGTGATAACGGTGCGAAAAGCCAGCTCGGGCCACGGGATTTCGTCTAATGGAAAGTAGCGCGCCTCGAGGCTTTCCAAACCAGGGAATAGCTCGCCGGACAAAGCCTTTGCAAGATAGAAGAAGTGCACCTGTTCTGCGTGGGGCACGTCGATAATGGTGTATAGCTCGCCCAGTTCGATTTGGGCGCCGGCTTCTTCCTGGGTTTCGCGCATGGCCCCCTGAGCGGTGGTTTCACCCAGTTCCATGAAGCCTGCGGGTAGCGTCCATTTGTCGTAGCGGGGCTCGATGGCGCGGCGGCACAACAGCACTTTATCTTGCCAAACTGCCAGCACGCCAACCACGTTACGCGGATTTTGATAGTGGACGGCCCCGCAGTTGTCGCAGACAGCGCGCATGCGGTTGTCGTCTGGCGGCACGCGCAAAGTGATCGCGGCGCTGCATTGGCTGCAGTACTTCTGGGTACGCGGCGCTGGAAAATAGAATGCGGGGGCGGGGGTCGTCATGGCCCTATTCTATAGTTATTTGGCGTTCCCGTTCAGGGTGCGGGACACTGCGAGAAGCCGAGCAGGGCGGGTAGCGCAGAGGCGGGGCAAAAGTGCAGCGGCGCCGGTTCGGCGGTGTTTTGGTCGGCGGCCCCTTCGACGCGCAGCCAGACCTGGTGACCGGATGCCGTATCGGCGTTCATCGGCGCAATTCGGTCATTCGCCGCAGAGCCGATATCCAGCAGGGCAGGCTCGAGGACCGAAAGCAGGGGCGTGCCGGCGGCTGTATGCAGCGCCTCGAAAACGGCGGGTGTATCTCGCCCGGAAACCAGGCCGGGTCCGTGTTCGGTGCAGGCGTAAAGCCTTCCGTGATCATCGATCCACCAACTATCGATATGCCGTACCGCCAAGCCATTATGGGTTTTCAACGCCAGCAAGGTGTTGTCGACATGGAGTATATAGGGCGCTGCATCAAGTCGGATGTAGACGCGCTGGGGGCCATTCTGAAAATACCAGCGTCCATGTGGATCGCTTGCATAGTTACGGTCGATGAATGCGCGGATTTGTGGGCTTTCTATTGACTCGCCGGGCGCGTCGCTGGGTATTGCGGCGCACCCCGGAGCCCAGCCGGTTCCGTCTTGGTGCAGGCGCCACTGGCCACGTTCCGAAAGAGAAAGCCAGCCATAGACGCTGGGGACCTCAGGCCACCGCGCCACCGCCGCCTCGACTTTCTCGTCCATGTTGGGCCGCCACAATCTAGATCACGAATAGGCCATGATAGCGCCTAAATAACGTGAGATGGCTGGAAATGCTGGCTTTAGTTGACATAACGTGGTATACTGCAGGGTGTTGCCGGCGCATGTTGCGCTTGGCCGAAGCATACAAGGAGAGTTCTAAGCATGTCGAAAAAACCGACACAAAAAAAACCCCCTTTTGTGATTGAACCCCTGAACTGGGTGGCCCCCGATGCCAATCGCAGCAAGAGCGAAGGCAATCGCGACGACGACGAGCAGTCGTCCGCAAAGCGAGACGAAAAGAAGTAACCCGGTTGCAACGGGCCCCGTCCATATAGTAAAGAACGGGGCCCGTTTTATTTAATACGTATATTTAGCTTGGTTTCTTTTTGGGCGTTTCGGCGCCGATTGAAACCGGGTCGCTGGCGGGAAAGGTCTCGTCCAGCCCTTCATCCAAAAGCTCTTCTTCAGAGCGTTTCTTCTGTTGCGGTTCCGCAGACACCTCACTTGGCGTTTCTGGATGATCGTCTTTGGTCGGAAAAGGCGTGTCGTTGTCCGGCTTGCTGCTTGGTTCGTTCATAGCGATGGCTCCTGATATATGGCCTGGCCATTGATGGCGGCTTTTCCTTCCTTGGCGACGAAAGTGCCGGATGGATCCGGGGCGGGCCAGTTGTCCGGGCCCGCCCTTTGCAGTTCAGAGCCGCTGAATTAGCGCGGTCCCATCGGTGAAGCCCCGGACGTTGCCGGCGCCGAAGCCGGCATGCGTTCGTCCTTCGGATATTCAAAAGCGGGCATTTCCTTCAGTTGATCCTTGGTATAGCCCTGCAGTGTCACCCTGTCGCCGCTTTGATTGATTTCATCATAAGGAATGGCGACTGGGTGTTCGCCCACGCCGACAAAGCCGCCCACGCCGAGAATAACGTGTGTGACCTTGCCGTCCGTCGACATCACAAGATCTTTTACATCTCCGACTTTCTCGTCGTTCTCGTTGTATACCGATTTACCTTTTAGTGTCGCATCGAAGCTGTCACCACTGGCTGCGTCTGGAGTTGGCGCGGCTGCGGCGCCAGTGTCGCTGTCATCCGTGGGCGCGTCGCTGGTTGACGGAGTGGTGGAAGCGCCGCTGGTCGACGCATCCGCGCCGCCCGAAGCGTCGCCGTTCGCTGGCGAGTTCGTGGATGCCCCTGTATCTGAAGATCCACTTCCGGCGTTGCTATTGGACGCACCGTCTGCGCCCATATCCGTCTGACTGCCCGACTGAGGCGAAGATGTACCTTCGACAGCTCCTCCTGTTTGCGCGAAGGCAACCGGCGCGAGCGCGAATGTGCTGCAAATTGCGATTGCGAGCTTTTTCTTCATAGTCATAGCATTCTCCTGTTTGATAGACCGAAGAAGGTCGATTAGGACAAAGCAATTACCATGCCGCGCCCGGACTCTGTATGAGCCGCTGAAAATGCTGTAATGTAGGCACAGCGCTTGCACGGAAACAGACGATTCTTAGGCAACAACGGAGGAAGTAGCAGTACTAGAGCACGACACCTACTCGTTTTTCTTACTGCAGTACTAACGGGGACGGTGGCTGAAAGTGGGCGGGGCCGAGCCAAAGGGTTCGGAAACAACGCAAATAGGGTAAAAATTACCGATTGCGGACGACAAAAGAAATCTCCTGTCCGGGTTTCATAACGCAAAGAAAGGAAAATGCCATGCTTTACACCATAGCGGTCATTCTGTTGGTTCTCTGGCTTCTGGGTCTGGTCACCTCGTACACCATAGGTGGATTCATCCATATCCTGATTGTGGTGGCCATCATCATGGTGCTGGTGCGCTTGATCAGCGGCCGCTCTCCCTGACGGCACAGCCGGCATTGCCCGCAGCGCATCCGGCTGCGGCGAGGCGCCCCGGAAAATTTTGTTTTCCGAGGCGCCTCGCAATGTCATCCCGGATGCGCCGCAGCGGGGTCTGGATTGCAATAGCCAGGCATGGCGCCAGTGCGGCGGTCAGCAGTACGAAACGGTGAAGCGCTTGCCGAATTTATTGTCGGTCTGAACGGGTCGTGGCACGGTTTTCAGTAAGAGAGCTATTGGTAGAACTCGTTTTCGGGCACCACCGGTGGCGGTGAGCTCTGCTCGTTGCGTCCGGCGCGTTGTCGAGAAGAAAACATGGGCCCGCGCGCCTCGAGTTCCGGGGCGAAAGCACGCAAGCCGAAACGCTCGGGGATATCAATATATACGGCTTCCATGCCCCCTTTGCGGAAGTAGGCTTCATGCCAGAATCCGGTGCCTTTTGAATCTTTGAGAAAGTCTTTCCACCAGTCTCGGTGGGGGGCGGAACGAGCCCAGCATTCCAGGCTTTCGAAATCTCGCCAATATTGGCGCATGCCGATGTGTAGCGGGAACAAGGAATAGAGTATGTTCTCGTGAGCAAGCAGGCCGTCCGGTTTGTCTTTGCCCACTTCGCTGATTTTCGGCCCAAAGCCAAGCAATGTCTTCACGCCGCGAAGCATATTTACCCGCATGCCCAGGTAGATGACAACCAGATCAGGGTACTGCGACAAATCCACCGTATGCCGTTTCATGATTCAAACCCTTACGAAGCCAAACTTTGGCGCGTGGACGGCTTGCGCATAATGGGGCAGCGGAATTTTTTACCGTTGCAGGCGGTGGTTCTATTTATTAGAAGAATACTGGAGGCGCAAACCGGAATCGAACCGATGTACACGGATTTGCAATCCGCTGCATAACCACTCTGCCATTGCGCCCGAGCCTATACCTGCAAGCTTGTCTTTTGTGTTTTTGCGTATCAAGCCAAGTCCGCTATTATACACAATGGCGTTGGGGCCGGTACAATCCTCGGTTGTGGCAAACGCGAGCACGAGAGGATTATGAGCCAGGCCGAAAACACGTTGAATGTTTCCAGCACTTCCGCCGATTGGAGAGGGGTTGCTTTGTCCAACTTTCAGTTGTCTCCCTTCAGTTTGGACGGCGTCCTGTTTGCATCGATCGAAGGTTTCATCCAGGGGGTCAAGTTTCCCGAAGGCGACCCTCGCCGCGAGCGGGCGTTTGTGCTCAGCGGCTGGGATGCCAAGAACCTGGGAAGCCAGGCCGACCGTAGCGGCGCCTACTGGCAAGGGCGGCAATTTGCTTATGGGTCGCCCGAGCATCACCAGCTTATTGAGCGCGCCATCCGTGCTCGTATTGCTCAAAATGCAGGCTTGGCGCAGACCTTGGCTTCAACCGACGGGGCTAACCTGATCCATGTCACCAACGAGCCCGAGTCTCCCACAACTTCACTGCCTGCTGTGGTGTTTTGCCGTATTCTTAATCAGATGCGAGACGAGCTTCTTGCCGACGGCAAGGTCCGCTCTACCTGAGTGGCAGGCAATCAAGCTGCGCTGGGCAGGGCCTCGCGCCGCTTCATGAGCCGGATGATTGCATTCAGGGCAATACCGTACATCGGTACGAACAGCAACAGGCTTACCGACAGCTTGATGACATAGTCCACCACGGCGATCTCAACCCAATGCTCGGCCATGAAGGGGTTGCTGCTGCGCCAAAAGGCAATACTGAAGAACGCCGCCGTATCCAGAGCCTGTCCAACCACGGATGAGGCTGCGGGCGCAACCCACCATTGCACGTATCCGCGGCGCATGCGGTCGAAGACCTGCACGTCCAGCAATTGGCCCAGTACGTAGGCGGCGAAACTGGCAAACGCGATGCGGAACACAAAGGTGTTGAACTCGCCCAAGGCCTCGGCGCCATTGAAGCGGCCTTCATGAAACAGGACCGATATGATGTAAGAGGCGATAAGTGCCGGCACCATTGCGCGGGTAATGACGCTGCGCGCTTCGGATTTACCGATCAGGCGCACGGTAAGGTCGGTGGCCAGAAATATAAAAGGGAAACTGAAGGCGCCCCAGGTGCTGTGGAATCCGAACAGGTCGATGGGCAGTTGCACCAGATAATTGCTGGCGATGATGACCAGGATGTGAAACGCGACTAGAAGGGACAGGTAAAAATTTTCCCGCGACGGCGGGAGGGAAGCAGATGACATGACATGCCTTTTTGATGGATGGGGTTAGGGAACCCATGGAATGCAAGAACGCATTATACGCCATCGCCTTGTCGGCTTGAATGCGCTGCCATCAAGGTTGGCCTTGCCTAAGCGTCAAGCAGCCCCGATAGCAGATGACGCAGCTTGGCCACTTCGGCCTTTGACAACGACCGGGTCAGCGCCTGTTCGACGCTGTCCACATGAGGCCGTAGCCGCTTCATTTCGCCCAAGCCTTCTGGTGTAAGCCGCAACACGTTGCGGCGCCGGTCGGTGGAATCTTGCTCGCGTATGACCAGGCCGTGGCGTTCCAGGCGGGCGGCCAGGTCTGCGACGGTTGATCGGTCTATTTCCAGCGCGTCCCCCAGTTCGCGCTGGCTGGCGCCCGGGGTGTCGGCCAGAAACGCCAAGGCGGCAAACTGCACGCTGGTGATCGTGGTCGGCACGAGACGCAGCCATTCGGCCGCGTGGCGTTGCTGCGCACGCCGGATCAGTGATCCGGTGTGCGGAAGGATTTGCGCAAGCTTGCTCACCCGCGCGGCTCCAGCATGAAGCGGTCGAAAAAGGCCGCAAGCGTATCGTGGGCATTCAACGGCAGTACGTGGGCGACGTACTGGTCGGGTCGTACGACGACCAGAGCGCCTTGGGCACGATCGATGCCGCGCAGATCGAAAACATTCTCTTTGCCGGGGTCGGGGCTGAAAGTCTTTTCGTAGTCGATCAGGCCGAAGCGGCCCTTGCGCGGCAGCAATACGGCGGGCAGTTTGTCGATTTCGATGTCGCGATGAGACTGTTGATAAATTGCGCGCACGTCGAGAATGCTGTCAGGGTCGGCATTGGCGGGGGTGAACCGCTTGAGGGGCGAATCGGCTGACTCTGCCAGCCAGGTCATGAGGGCGTTCAACTGCCGGGTATTGGCATCGGCAAAAGCGTACAGGCGCCATGCGCCGTCGGCGCGGTGAACGTGGCCCAGATGCACAGGCTTGGCGTCGGCCACCTGAAGCACCGGCGCCGAATGAAAACGCATGCCGATGGTATAGCCCTGTGCCAACGCCTGATGCTCGTCTGTGCCGAATAGGGGGCCGGCGGGGTAGTGGGTTGCCAAGCCGGCGGTATAGCGCCCCGACTTTACGAAGTAGTCTTGCAGCTCGGCCGGGTCGACGCCGCCACGTTCGGGGAACTGCGGGTCTTTTGGCGGCGAGCCCATTATTGCAGACCATTCCTTGTCGAAATCGATGAGCTCTTTTGCCACGGGTTGGCGCTCGCCGGAATAAGTATGCAAAAGGGTGGGCGCGGAGCGGCCTTGCAGTACGGCAGCCAGTTTCCAGCCCAGGTTGAAGGTGTCTTGCATGGAGACGTTCATGCCCTGGCCGGCCTTGGCGCTATGGGTGTGACAGGCGTCGCCGGCGATGAAGACACGTGGGGTCTGTGTGTCGACACGGTCGGCGGGGACATCGTCGAATTTGTCGGTAACGCGCTGGCCCACCTCGTACACCGAGCTCCAGACGATGTTTTTCACGTCTAGCGTATAGGGATGAAGCACCTTCTGGGCGATTTCGATCAATTGCTCGGACGACGTGTTGCGAATTTCCTCGCGCCGGGCGGGGTCGACGACGCCCATGTCGACGTACAAGCGCACCATATACCCGCCTTCGCGCGGGATGAGCAGGATGTTGCCTTCGTCGGCCGATTGAATGGCCGCCTTGATTCGTATATCGGGGAAATCGGTGACGGCGAGAATGTCCATGACGCCCCAGGCGTGATTGGCAATGTCTCCGTGCAGCTCGCGGCCGATTGAAGTGCGTACAGCGCTTCGCGCGCCGTCGGTGCCAACGACGTACTTGGCGCGGACAGTACGCTCGGCGCCGCCTTCGGTTGGCCGTAAAGTTACCGTGACTGGATAGTCGCCGGAATCTGCCACCACCACCTTCACGGCTTCCAGGCCGTAGTCGGGGGTGAGCCGCGTTGGCGAGTTCTTCATGTATTCAAGCAGGTACTGTTGCAAGCGGGCCTGATTGACGATGACATGCGGCATTTCAGATAGTTCGGTGGCGGCATCGTCGACCCGGCCGGTGCGCTTGATGTGTGAGCGATTTTGATCATCAGGGCGCCAGAAGACCGTTTCGCTGATCCAGCAGGCCTCGCGCACCAGACGTGAAGACAAGCCGAAGGCATCGAGCATTTCGACAGTGCGGCTGGACACGCCGTCGGCGTGGCCAAGTTCGAGCGGGCCGTTGCGGCGCTCGACGATGCGCGTTGTGAAGTCGGGGAAGGAGGATAGCTGAGCAGCCAGCACCGCTCCGGCCGGGCCCGAGCCGACGATCAGAACATCGACGGTGTCAGGCAGGCTTTCGGACGGTTGTTCGAAACCCGGCGCTGGATCATGAAATTCGGGATCGCCGAATCGGTAGCCGTTGAGGTAAAACTGCATGGGCTGGTCTCCGGAGAGTAGTGTGGATAAAGGGGGAGCATTGCGAGGTTAGTACGTACCCCAACCAATTTACTCCGTGTACCAACGAATTTATACTGGGGTTTACCCTTGTTTTTTTAAAATCGGTACACTTGCGGCATGCTACGCATACACAATCTCGGCAAGCGCCATGGCGACCATCTCGTATTCCAAGGGCTGACACATACGTTCCAGCCCGGATGCGTGGCGCTATGCGAAGAGGAAAGCACCGGCAAATCCACCTTGCTGGCGATTATCGCCGGGCTTGTCACGCCCAGCGAGGGCGAAGTCTGGATTGAAGGCCGCTCGTTGCTGGAGTGCCCGCAACAGGTCAAGCCGCGTATCGCCTATGTGCCCGACAATTGCTTGCAATTTCCTGCTTTGACGGGACGCGAACTGCTGGAGCAGACAGCTGCTGAAAAGAACGCATCGCTCGACGACGCAGTATTTGAACTTGCCGGCAAGCTCGAGCTGGAGCCGCACTTGGACAAGCGCTTCGAACAGATGTCCACCGGCACGCGTCGCAAGGTCTATCTGGCTGCGGCCGCTCTGGGAAAGCCGGCTGTGGTCATTGCGGACGGCCCCACCAATGGAGTTGATTCGCGCGCCTGCACGGCCTTGGCGGAACAGTTCAGGGCGTGGTCCCATGACAGGGTCGTGCTCTTCGCCAGTCACGATGCTGAGTTCGTGCAGGCTTGCCAGGCACGGACAATCAATATCGCCGCGCCTTGAATCAAAAGGCCGGCTGCCGGCAATAAGGCGGCGACTTGGCGTTATTGTTCGCTGCGACTCGTGGCCTGCGCGTTTTCAAGCCATTTCAGATAGGCGGTTCGAGTCGCAGTTGAAACAGAGCTCAAGACCTTTTTGTGGTCAACCTGATGCCGCAGAACCAGCCGTGCATCGGCCACGGCGCGAGACTTGCAAAACCAGTGGCAGCTATGTTGCAGCAAATAAAGCTCTGCAGACAGATGGTAGGCCCTGGTTTTCGAGTCGAGCTCGTCTGCGTTATCGACAAGATGCCGCAAACCGTCCGCATGAATGTGCAGCAGTTTCCTGAAATCCCGGGTCATTGCGGGAAGGAAGCGCTCGATATACGGCACGCAAAACGACAGAGCACCAATGCTTGCCGCCTGCCTATCTTCTTTTTGCATGGCCTCAGCCAGCGATTGCGCTTGTGCCGCCACTGCTCGCTCGGTTTGGGCGAAGTTATCCAATACCTGAAGCTGGCGTGTTTCGCTTTCTTCCCGTATGGCGCGGGTGTAGCCTTGTGTCAGCGTTTCCATATGGCGCTCGAGCTGCAGGTTGGAAAGATGGCCTCCCAGCAAGGCAATGCGCGCGCGCTGGTAGCGCGTGCGAAGCATCAGCCACGCCACGAAAACCGTCAAGAGAATTACTGTCGTATCCATTTATTATCAGAGCCAGAGTTTCCAGCGGATGGGCATCCAGCAGAAGGGTGTCGCCATCATACAAGATGAGCCTGCTTTGTATCGGGCAGGCCACATAGGGCTTTGGTTTTCGCGGCAGACTGGTCGGCAGGGTGTGCGGCTTAGGGCAGCTTCGCAATCACCTTGATCTTGAAGTCGTAGCCATACAGCCAGATTACTCCCACAGCGGTTGCCGCACTATAACGACTCGCCTCGTAAATGGCGTTTCGCGACATTCACGAAGGCGCGAACGTTGGGATGATCTTTACGCCCGCTTTGAAACAACACAGAAATCGGCAAGGCCGGTGCTGCATCGTCGGCCAGGATGCGCTCGAGTCGTCCCGCCGCGACTTCGTCCGTGATCTGATACGAAAGTGTTCGAACCACCCCCAGCCCGGCGACCGCTGCGGAAACCGCCGAATCCATGTTGTTGACAGATAAACGTGCGGGGTGCGTTGAGCGCCTGAATGCGTCTTGGCCCCAGCCGCGATGCGGTCCGCTCTCGTCTTCAAGCCAGATCAAGTCATGATCACGAAGGTCGGCCATCGACATTGGTCGGCCGCGCGCGTTCAAATAGGCGGGGCTTGCGCTAAATACAGGGCGAACCTCACCCAGTCGCAGCATGTGGAGCGAACTGTCCGGCAAGTTTGCAATACGGACGGCGACGTCGATTCCCTCGTCGACCAGGCTGACAACCCGGTCCAGTAAGCGCAGCTTTACTTGAAGGTCGGGATAGCGCTGCAGTAGCTCCACCACGATGGGCAACACGTATTGACGTCCAAAAATGACGGGCGCGGTAACTGTCAGTGTGCCGCTGGGCAGCGTGCGGCCGCTGCGGACAGTATCAAATGCCCCTTCAATTTCGGCGATGCCCGCCCGGCATCTGGCCAGGAAGTCGGCTCCTTCGTCGGTAAGGCGCACGCTGCGAGTGGTGCGCATCAATAACTGAACGCCCAGATCTGCCTCCAGCGCCGCAATGGCGCGCGACACTGTGGTTGGCGACATGTGCAGGCGTCTTCCTGCTTCCGCAAAGCTTGCATGTTCGGCCACGCTGATAAAGGTTTTTAGCGTCCGCAGCTTGTCCATGGTCGTCGCCTTTATTTGATTATGAGCAGAACTCGCAACAATGAAGTGCGATTTCTATGGATTCTCTCATTATTCGATGCCAGACATAATGAATGCCTGGTTCAAAAGAGGAGGCTCACCATGAAGCTTTACTATCACCCATTGTCCGGCCATGCCCATCGCGCCGCGCTTTTTCTTTCACTGGCTGGTGTTCCCTATGAACTGATTGAAGTCGATATGGCGGCCGGCGCCCATCGGCAACCCGAGTATCTGGCCTTGAACGCCTTCGGTGAGGTGCCGGTGCTGGACGATGGCGGCATCATCATCCCGGACTCACTCGCCATCCTTGTCTATGTCGCCAGAAAAGTGGGCCCGTCCCACTGGCTGCCCATCGACCCGGTGGTGGAAGCGCAGATACAGCGATGGCTTTCGGTTGCCGCCGGCAAGATCGCGTACGGGGCGTGCGCCGCCAGGCTTGTCACAATATTTGGCGCCCCTTTCGACGCGGAAGAGGTGATCGGCCGCGCCCATGCCACGCTTGGTGTCATGGAGCGCAGCTTGGAAGGCAAACGATGGATCGCGGGCACTGAAGAGGCAAGCATCGCTGATGTGGCTCTTTATAGCTACGTTGCCAGGGCCCCCGAAGGAAACGTAGACCTGGGCGCTTATCCGAAGGTTCAAGCCTGGTTGAGCCAGGTCGAGCAACTGCCGGGCTTCCTTCCTTTTCAGCGTACCCCTGTCGGGCTTGAAGCCTGAGCCGGTTTTTGACAGCCGCTATTTATCTTATTCAATCAGGAGCAAGCACCATGCAATTTGACACACTGCGTCTGGATCACGTGGGAATCCGCGTCACCGATCTTTCCGCAGCCGAAGCTTTTTATGCCAAGCTGGGTTTCATGCGCGACCCCGACGAGTTCTCCGAGAAGGACAAGGCTTGCGGCCTTGTGCACCCGGCTGGCCTGCGGATTCATCTGATCTACAACGGCGAAGCCGATTCCGAAGGGAACGTTCTTTTGGATGCGCCGGTCAAGCGTCCCGGCTACACGCACGCCGCCTTTATTATTGACAGCATGGACGACCTGGTAAGCTGGCTGGGGCGCGAAAACATCCGCATCAGTGAGGGGCCGGTAGTAATGGGCCAAGGCCGCCGCAGCGTCTGCTTCATTCGCGACCCCGATCTGAATGTATTGGAATTCAACGAGATTCTGGCTGGTTAGCGACCTGCGCGCTTAAGCACACTAACGTAGGTGTAAACCGACGGGTTCGTTGTCAGAGTTTGTGTCGTAAAAATGCTTGCTAAGCAGCCGCACCAATTCCGTGCTGGTGGTAACGCCCATTTTACGAATGACATTGGCCCTATGCACGTCGACGGTTTTCGGGCTGATTTCGAGTTGCCGTGCTATTTCTTTGCTGGTCAGGCCACACAGCAGTTTTTTCAGCACATGGGTTTCTCGGGGGGAAAGCACCTCGAGACGTCCTTTCAGGGCTTGCTGCCTTAAATTGTTGTCGTGGGTTTCTTTCGCCAAACGCATGGCCCGTCTGACGCCGGCTAAAAACACATCGGGATTGAACGGCTTCTGCATGAAGTCGATCGCGCCTGCTTGCAATGCACTGACAGCGGCGGGCACATCACCGTGCGCCGTCAGGAATATGATGGGCATGTGGTGGTGACTGGAGCCGCTTAGTTGCTGTTGCAGCTCGAGCCCGCTCATTTCTGGCATGCGTAGGTCGACGACAGCACAGGCAGGCCTTGATTCTTGCTCAATGGCGGAAAGAAAGCTTGTGGCCGACGAAAATGCGGCAGAGCTGATTTTGACGGAAGCCAGGAGCCACGAGATGGCGTCAGTGACACTGGGCTCATCGTCTATCAAGTAAACCATTACGGAGTTCATGGGTTGCTCCTTGGTCAGGGCCCACGGTAGGCGGGTAGTGTGAACCTGAAACACGTGCCGCCGGGATTGGACTGTAAACGCAATGTACCCCCATGCCATTCTATGATGTTCCGGCTGATCATCAAACCCATTCCCAGGCCCGTTGCTTTGGTTGTGACGTAGGGGTCGAACAGGGAAGGAATCAAAGAGGCGGCGACACCGGGGCCATGATCAATGACGTCAATTGTCAGATTATTATAATTTTGCGAGAACACCCGGATATGAATGATTTTGTCATTCGGCTCGGTGTCCGACATGGCTTCGATGGCGTTGATGATCAAATTGACAATGACCTGCTGGATTTCAACCGGATGGCAGTATGCCGGGGGAAGCTGCAGGTTTTCTTTGGTGTCGATTTTCACGTCGATTTTGACTTGCGCCGAATGTATCTGAAGCTCAAGCAGCCGCAACGTCTGGTCCAGCAGGTCGTCGATGGCAACCGGACTGAACTCGGGTTGTTGGCGGGATATGAAGTTGCGTGTGCTGCGGACGATTTCATCGGCTTGTTCCAGGTGCAGCCGGGTTTTATCCAGAGCCTGGAACAGTTCGGCCTGGATCTTCGGGTCAAGCGCTTGATGCTGTTCCAGATAGTTGCGGATTCCACCCAAATAGCTTTGGCAGGCATTCAGGGGCTGGCCGAGCTCGTGAGCCAGAGAGGATGCCATTTGTCCTATCAACGATAGCCGCGCGGCGTGGGCCATCGTGGTTTGCTGCTCGTGCTCGCGCCGCTGTTGCCGTTTCAGGTCTGTGACGTCCGAGATGGTAAACACCACCCCCTTCTTGTTGTGGGCCAAGCGGGCGGCGATGGCGGTCAGCTCGCGTTGATCTTCTCGGGGATGGTTCCATGCAAAAGAAAAACGATTGACCATTTGCCCTGTCTGCAATGCTTGATACTTGATCAGCTCGACAAGGGAGGTGTGTTGCCCGGAAGGCAGAAGCACGCGCGTTCTGTCTTCGGTCAGTGTCTTTATCAAGCGGGGCGTCGGCGCGCCCAAAGTGATTTGCAACGTCCGGTTGACTTCGGAGATGGCGCCGTCTTCATTGGCGACCAAGGCGCCCAACGGTAAATGCCGGAACAGAGCGCGGTATTTTTCGCGGGTGTCAACCGCCAGCGCCTGGAGTTCGCGGCGGCGTTCGATTTCGGTGGTCAGGGTGCGGTTGATGCGCTGCAAATTGAGAGTTCGCATTTGTATTGCGTGCTCAAGCTGCTGGTTGAGTCTTCGGAGCGCATCCTCGGCCTGTTTCTTTTCGCTGTGATCCTGCACTACCCAAATAGAGGGCGAAAGCGGATCTTCGGGCGCCAGGGGGCGACCGGACACCTTGCACCAGATCAATGAGCCGTCTTTTTTTGCCAGTGCCCGTTCGTGGGTATGGAAACCGTCTGTGAGGGGGCCTTGCATGAGCCGGCCCACTTCGTTGTAGTCCTCTTGCCGTGCGTAAAGGCGTCGTACCGCTTGCCCTCGGAGCTCGTCGGGTTCGTACCCGAAGATTTCAGCCATGCGGGCGTTGGCCCAGATGAACCGGCGGTGACGCATGTAGGCGATGCCGACGATGGTGTTTTCGAGCACCAGCCAAGGTGAAGCCTCACCCGAAAGGCCTGGGTGACTTGGGTCAGGAAGCTCGGGTAGAGATGCAAGATTGGGGCAGGGCTGATGCATTGTCGGTCCAGTATCACGTATCAGGTTTGCAAAGTATCAGCCCGTTGTCATCAGGGATTTCCCTGTGTTGCGCCGCACTACGGAATTGCCTTAGTTACTAAGGAATCAATCCCAATAGCCGCTTCGCTGACAGTTAACTATTCTGTCATGACTGGGAGTTGGCCTCCTGGCTTACAAGACAAGAAGGAGACAGCATGTTTACGGTCGATATAGACACTGGCGGCACGATGACCGACGCGTTGGTGTCAGATGGGTCACAACGCCACACCTTCAAGGTTGACACCACGCCGCACGACTACACGGTGTCGTTTTTGAACTGTCTGAAAGAAGCAGCCCAAGCACTTGATTACCCGGATGTTCCCGCGTTCTTGCGCAACGTCGCGCTGATTCGCTGGTCGTCGACGATCACGACAAACGTGCTTGCCGAACGCCGGGGCTCCAAGGTGGGTGTGCTGGTGTCGCAAGGGCACGAAGGCAAGCTCTACGGTAGTACGCGCTCGGCCATTCTTGGCGAGCTGGTGGACGAAAGCGCGGTTATCGGGCTTCCTCTTGAGCCTTCGCCAACTGATGTGCTGGCGGGCGTCAAGCAGTTGCTCGAACAGGGGGTAAGGCGCATTTGTGTATGCCTTGCCGATTCCTTCCCCGACGGCCTGGCTGAGCGCAGAGTAAAAAACATCATCGAGAGCCAGTATCCCGATCACATCATCGGCTCGGTGCCTGTGCTGCTGGGTAGCGAGATGGCGCCTTTAAGGCATGACCAAACACGCGCTCACTATTCCGTCATGAACGCGTATACGCATTCTCAGCTGGCCAACTCTCTATTCAAGGCTGAAGACTTGCTGCGTGAAGAACAGGGTTGGGATGGCCCGCTTTTAATTGGCAATACCAGCGGAGGGGTCGCCCGAATCGGGAAAACCAAAGCGGTTGATACGATCGAGTCCGGTCCGGCGTTTGGCACGTTCGGCGGCGCCCATATGGCCGGGCTATACGGCTTTTCAAATGCCGTGTGTTTTGATGTCGGCGGCACCACGACGAAAGCCTCCATTGTCAGAGACGGAGAGCCTGTTTTGCAGCGTGGCGGAAACCTGATGGGCGTGCCCGTCAAGACTTCTTTTGCCCTGCTGCGATCCGCGGTGGTGGGCGGCGGTTCGATCGCGCGGGTAAAAGACGGGGCGCTCGTGCTTGGCCCCGAGAGCATGGGGGCGGTGCCCGGGCCGGCTTGCTATGGGCTCGGAGGCCGGGAGGCAACCCTGACCGACGCTTTATTCATACTGGGTTATCTCGATTCCAAGAATTTCATGGGCGGTCGGCGCGAATTGAACGTCGAGCTGTCCAGGCAGGCTATTGAGCGTCATGTGGCGCAGCCGCTTTCCCTGTCAGTGGAAGCCGCCGCGCTGGCCATACGTGATGAAGCCGTCACCCTGATGACTGATCTGATCGAAAGCATTCTGCTGGAAGCCGGTTTGCAGCCCGCCGATGTGCCCTTGTTCGCGTTTGGCGGGAATGGCCCCATGTTCGCCGCATTTGTCGCCGCTCGGCTGGGCATGCCTTCGGCTCACGTGTTTCATTTAAGTCCGGTGTTCAGTACGTTTGGATCGGCGATTTCGGATGTGGTTCACACATATGAGCGTGGAATGGAGCTGCACTGGAGCGCTGAAAACAGCCATGAGTTCCACGCCGCTCTGCGCGAAATGAGGCGGCAGGCCGAGCGAGACCTGCGCGGCGAGGGCTTCGATCCGCACACCGCGCACTACACCTGGGAGCTGGGCCTCGGAACCCACGAGGACAGCATTACTGAAATCAGGGTGCGCCTTGACGACTCGGATGAAAAGGCCGTCGCTGCGGCCATCGGTGAGCAAATCGAGCAAGCCGGTCTGCGCACGCAGCCTGTCTTGTCTTTGCGCTTATCCACACGCTTTGTCGTGGGGTCTTACGGCGCTTCGCCCCGCACCGAAAAAGCGGCTCCCGAGCCACCCGTCAAGCGCGCCGTGCGTTATGCCGCCGGCCAGGCGGTGGATGCGGATGCCTATCGGTGGGAGTCTCTTAATGTCGACGATGAAATCAAGGGTTCGGCAATTGTCAATGGCGCCACATTCACCTGCCCCGTTCCTCCCGATTGGGTGTTCAGGGTCGATACGTATGGCAATGCCGCTTTGCAGCGGGCATGAATATAAGAACTGACAGGAGACACATCCATGTACGAACGCATCCGTTTTACCGAGTATCTTGATCTTGATCTGAACGACGAGCACTGGTACTGCCACGATTGCAACACACAACTGATCAGCGCCCATGAAAACTACAAGAAGGGCTGCCTGGTGGCCGAGCGCATGCCCGAAGAAATCCACGATCCGATCATCGATGGCGAATACACATTCGCGCCCGACAAAGACTGGGTTCGCATCTTGGAGTTTTATTGCCCCTCGTGCGCTCGGCAAATTGAAACCGAGTATCTGCCGCCCGGGCATCCCATCACGCACGATATCGAGCTGGATGTGGAAAGCCTCAAGCGCAGGCTGGAGCTTGGCGACTTTGTCATCCATTCCGGGAAACTGCGGCGCGTGATCCGGGAAACACATCATGAAGGAGCTCAGCCATGAGTACGATGCCTAGCTCGGGTGGAATAAATTCCATCGACATCGACGTGGGCGGAACATTCACCGACCTGGTGCTTACGCTTGACGGGGAGCGGGTCATAGCAAAGTGTGCCACCACTCCGCACGACTTGTCCGTTGGTTTTCTCGACGCGATAGAGGCCGGCGGCGACAAGCTGGGGCTGACGATCGAAGAGCTCTTGCCCAAGATCGACATGATCCGCTATAGCACTACGGTTGCGCTTAACCGGCTGTTGCAGCGGCAGGGGCCGCGCATCGGTTTGCTGACAACCGAAGGCCATGAGGACGCCATTTTAATTGGCCGGGGCGCGCAATGGACAGACGGGAAACGGGTTTCCGAACGCCGAAACATCGCGGTGCAAAACAAGCCTCACCCATTGATCGAACGCAACATGATCCTGGGGGTACGGGAAAGAGTCGACTCGACAGGCCGCATCATCAGGCCTCTTGACGAAGAAGACTTGCGTCATAAGCTTCGCCTGCTGATAGACCAGGGCGCTCGGGCCATCGTCGTGTCGCTGCTGTGGAGCTTCATGAATCCGACCCACGAGCAGCGTATCAAGGAAATCATCCGCGAGGAATACAAGGAATATCACATCGGGTTCGTCCCGGTCGTCCTGTCATCCAGTGTCGTAAGCAAAATAGGTGAGTATGAGCGAACCATGACCGCTGTTCTTGACGCCTATTTGCAGCGCTCCATGCAAAACGATATTGGCGCCACATGGGACAAACTGCGAGACCGGGGTTATCAGGGCGCCTTCCTGATGATCCACAACTCAGGCGGCTCCGCCGACATTTTCAAGACTCCGGCCAGCCGCACCTTCAATGGCGGCCCCGTGGCGGGCTTGATGGGCTCGGCCTACTACGCAGAGCAGTTGGGGTTCAAGAATGTGGTTTCCGCTGATGCGGGCGGCACCAGCTTTGATGTGGCCCTGGTGGTGGAAAGCAACGTTCGCAACTATAACTTCCGGCCCATCATCGATAAATGGATGGTGAACGTCACGATGATGGAGACGCTTTCCATAGGTGCGGGCGGTGGTTCCATCGCAACGGTCGAGCAGGGCAGGCTGACCGTCGGGCCGCGTAGCGCCGGTTCGATTCCCGGTCCGGTATGTTATGACCTTGGGGGCACCGAGCCCACCGTGACCGACGCCGACGTTGTCCTGGGCTATATCAACCCCGATGCGTATTACGGCGGTCGCATGCCCTTGAACAAAGGCAAGGCCGAGCGAGCCATTCGCGAAAAAATCGCCGACCCGCTGGGCATTGACGTCATAGAAGCCGCCACCCTGATCAAGCAGGTCATGGATGAAAACTCGGCCGGAGCCATCAAGCGCGAGGTCCATATGCGCGGCTATCACCCTGAAGACTTCGTCATGTTCGCCTTCGGTGGCGCCGGCCCCACCCATATGTCCGGGTTTCGCGGCGATATGACCAAGGTCGTGGTGTTTCCGGCTGCACCCGTATTTTGTGCCTTGGGCGCCTCCATCATGGACGTGATGCATATGTACGAGCAATCGCGCCGAATGATTTTCATGGAGCCGCTTACTCAAAAACTGGTCGTTGATAAAAAGGCTTTCAACGAGATTGTCGACGAGTTGATCGACAGAGCCTGCCTGGAGCTGGCCAGCGAGGGCCTTGATGTTGAAGACGCGCGTTTTGAGCTTGAGCTTGACATGATGTATGGCGGGCAAGTCAATTTGAAACGGGCGGCATCCCCGCTTTTGCGTATCGAATCAGATGCGGATGCGCTAACTATTTACGATGCCTTCGAAGCAGAATTTGCGCAGGCTTTTTCACCCCTGGTAATCAATAAGCCGGGTGGTGTCTATCTGGATAACTTTGTGCTTAAGGCAAGTGTTCCGACATGGAAGCCGCCTCTCGAGGTGTTCGAGCTTACCGGAGCAGACCCGTCCGCGGCGCAGACCGGGTCGCGGCAGACCTACTGGCCAAACATCAAAGAATGGAAAAATGCCCCGACGTATCAGTGGGAACAACTGCTTCCCGGCAATGTCGTTGTGGGCCCGGCGGTCATAGAGGCCGAGTTCACAACGATTCCGGTGCCGCCTGGCGAAAAGCTGTCAATCGACCGCCATGGCCTCGGCATTCTGGAGCCTATTACGCCTCCGCCTGCGCGCAGACGAATTGGTTCCAATTTGATTGTTGCCGAGGCATAACAGTTAAGCAGGAGACAAGAAATGACTATCCCAACGCTGGAACAAAAGCTGGACTGGCTTAAGCCTTCTCCCGCATCCGAGAAAGAACTGGCCCTGGCCGAGCAAATTGACGCGGCGACCTACGAGATCGGTTTTCAGCGAACCAATGATATTCTCGATGAGGGCATGGACGTGTTTGTGCGTTCGTGCCGTAGCGCCATGGGCGTTGCCGGCGATTCGCTGGTGGCGATCATGACCGCCGACGGAGATCTCGTCAATGGTTCGTGCGGCACGTATCTTCATGCGGTTATCCCGCCCCTCATCATCAAGTATATTCTTGACCGCTATCCTGACCAGATTCGGGACGGCGACTTATGGTTTGCCAATGATGCGGTATATGGCGGTGTGCATAATCCCGATCAAATGGTTTGCATGCCGGTGTTTTATGAAGGGCATTTAATCGCCTGGACGGCGGCGCTTGTGCATACGACCGAAACCGGCGCCATCGAGCCCGGCGGCATGCCGGTGTCGGCCACCTCTCGCTTCGAAGAAGGCATGAACGTGCCACCCATGAGAATCGGGCGTGATTTCAAGCTCGATGAAGATGTGGTGTCAATGTTCGTTGCTTTCGGAATCCGCGCCCCGGCCGCAATTGCGGTTGACCTGAAAGCGCGTTGCACAACCGCCGACCGCGTCCGCGTGCGTTTGCTCGAATTGTGCGATCGGGAAGGGCCCGACTACCTGGTCGGCCTGTTTCGCAAGATGTTGCAAGAGGCCGAAGCCGGCGCGCGTCGCTTGATCGATCAATGGCCGGATGGCAAGTACCGGTGCGTGACGTTCAGTGATGCGGTGGGGCTGAAGCAGGGGCTGGTGCGCAGTTGCTTCATGACGCTCGAAAAGCAGGGTGAGCGGATGTTGGTCGATCTGTCTGAAACAGGGCCTGAAACGCCCTCTCCGTACAACGCCCATGCGCAAGCCGCTATTGCCCATTTCTCCAATTACATCTACGAATACCTGTTCCACGCCTTGCCCATTTCAAACGGCACGTTTGCCCCCATCGACTTCAAATTTGGAGAGCGCACCTGCCTGTCGCCGAGTGATCGAGCGGCCACTTCGTGCTCGGTCATGATTTCTTCCGGCGTGATGAGCGCTGTTCACAATGCCTGCGCCAAAGCCATGTTCTCGACGGTGCTCTGGGAGCAAAGCGGCGCCTCGATGGGCAATGGCGGGAATGCGCTTGTCTTGGCGGGAGCAACCCAGTGGGGGGCGCCTTTCGCCGACATGCTGGCGTACTCAATCAACACAGAAGGCCAGGGCGCCAGGCCGACGGCGGACGGCATGGACGCATTCGGCTTTCCATGGTGCGTGTTTGGCCGCGCTCCCAACACCGAGCAGGTCGAGAACGAGTTCCCGCTGCTGGTGCCGCTTTCAAACCACTGGAAAGACTCGTGCGGGCACGGGAAGTATCGCGGCGGAGCGGGAACGGCGCAGATGTGGGTTGCTCATCATGTACCGGCGGTCTACATGATGGCCATTGCTGACAACTCGAAACTACAGACGCCGCAGCCTTTGTTCGGCGGGTATGCGCCTTGCACTGTTCCAGGCATCGGAATTCGCAATGCCAACATCACTCAATTGATGGAAGAGGGCAGCGATGTTCTTGATATGGATCTGCACAAGGTTCTGACCGAGCGCAGCATCCAGGGCGATTACGAGATCGAGTTCCAGGGACGTTCGGTGCGGCCATACAACGAAGGTGATGTGGTCACGTTTGCGTTCAGTTGTGGCGGCACGGGGTACGGTGACCCCATTGATCGTGATGCGGGCTCGATCGAATACGATATCTTGAAGGATATCTTGTCGCCTGAAATAGCGAAGCGCGTTTACAAGGCGGTTTGGTCCGAGGACAGCCGCCGCATCGATGTTCATGCCACCGAAGCCTTGCGCAACGAAGAACGCGCCGCACGCAAGGCGCGAGGAAAGCCCTATGACGAGTTTGAGCCGGAATGGCTGAAACAAAAGCCCCGGGACGAAATCCTCACTTACTACGGAACGTGGCCCGACGCGCGTGAAATCACCCCCTTGTTAAGGGCCTAGGAGGGTACCGGTATGTGGCGCAAACGAATGCAAGATTTTTCTCGGGGCATGGGCAAGCCGCATGAGCCGCTGTTTGCGCCACTGCTGTTTGGGGTTGCGGCACAGATAGAATCAATATCGCCGGATGAAATGGCGCTTGATGGAACCCGCATCCGCAAGAATGTGGGAGAGCTCAGAGGCGCTTTGGGCGGCAATACGGTATTCAGTTGCGCTCCAAGTGTTGAAACATTCGCGGGGCTAAGCCCGTTCGGAGGCGATGACCATGGCAGCTTTCTAAGCCAGCCGCGTTTCGAGGCATCGCTGGATGCGGTCAGGCAATGGCAGGCCGACAGTTCCGAGCCGGTCATCGTGGCGGCTTTTTTTGGTCCGCACCGCCATCTTCTAAGTGTCAGCGAGCAGCAGGGGGCGCCAAACGATACCGCATCGTGGTACGAACATATCGGTGCCAATCTGGCTGCCCTGGTGCGTCATTTCGCCGAGGCGGGGGTTCATGTATTGCAATGGTACGACACCATGCCTGACACAGAGGCGGATATTCAAGAATGGAAGGGCGCCTTGGGAACCATGGGGAATATCGCGCGTTTTCATCGCGTGGCGCCCTTGCTTATACTCGATAACCCAAGTGTTCCGGCCTGGCCTGCACAAGCCATTGCATGTCCCGACTCGGCCCAGATGCCGGCTGCTTCGCCACGCCCGTGCGGGCAGGCGTGGCCCGTCGACCCAGAGCAATGGGGGAGGCTGTCCGAGGCTCATGCATCTTCGCGCTTGATTACTACAAAAGCGGAAGTTGCCGCCGACACAAGTATCGACAGCCTGCTCAGTGCCGGCAGCCGCTTGTGACCAAGGGTTGATAATCTCAGGCTACTTTTCCATTGACGGACACTGAATAGCCGGAAGTACAGGAGGCAGCGATAATGGGCGTACGCATGACAACGCCGGTTACGATCTTGACCGGGTTTCTGGGCAGCGGAAAAACCACTTTGATCAACCGTATTTTGCAGGAGGCTGTCAGCGAACGGGTCGCCATCATCGAAAACGAATATGGCGCCGTGGGCGTTGATGCTGAATTTTTATCCCGAACCGGTGAAGAAACCATTATCCAGCTCGAGAATGGTTGTTTGTGCTGTACCGTCCGCGGCGATCTGGCAAAGGCTTTGCACGACCTGGTTGTGCAGGCAACGCAGCGCAACCTGGCGTTTGATCGAGTATTGATCGAAACAACCGGTCT